>JAHJSJ010000278.1 GCA_018830415.1 Alphaproteobacteria bacterium
AGTATCGGCATTGGCAAGCGGCACATCATCGATGATCCGCACATCAAGGCTGGCATTGGCATCAGAGCCATCGGTATCGGTGACCACCACCGCAAAGCTGTCGAACACGCTGTTCTCGCCAGCGGCGGCCGGGTGCGCGGTGGTGTTGTCCAGCAGCGTGACGCTGTAATCAAATGTCGCGCCGATAACTGTCGTCCCATTCGCAGCGAACACCGGCGTCCAGCCCGTGATAGTCACTGAGAAGATCCCATTATTTGCAATTTCGACCGGGCCAGCGAATGCTCCGCCCGCCACTACGTTCACGCCATTGACCTGCACGCTGGCGAGCCCATCAGGCACGTCGACCGAAAAGGTTCCGCCTTCGTTCAGCGAACCAATGCCGTCCGATCCGTTGGCCAGAGCGCCTTCGTCAAGCACCGCCTCGGGCGTATCGTTGTCCAGGCCGAATATCGTAACTTCGTCATCATCATCGGGCAACAGAGCCGGGATGACTTCTTCTTCAAGTTCGAGCCTGACGGGAAGTTCGGTATAGGGCAGCAGGTCTCCCAGATCGAAGGCAGCCTGAATGTCACCTGGATCTACTGCAAAGTTACCACCAGAACTGGGATTGGGGCCAGCGGCCGGTTCGGGTTCATTTCCAACCAACAGGGCTGCGACGTTGGCGGGTGGGATCGGCGTGCCGTCAACAATGATCTGCGGAACCAGAATGATGCCGTCTGGCACCACAATCCTTGATCCATCAGTCAAGACGATCACGAGGTCGGGGCCATCAGCCTCCAGCCGTTCAATCGTCTGCCCTTCATTGAGGACTACAACATTGCCTGCTGCGGCTTGAGTCAACTGAGTGGCTTGCCGCGAGGATTGCAGTTGCAGGCTTGCGAGCGACGCTTGCGAAGACCCCTCGTCGGCACTGTACGAATCGCCCTCAAAGGCACCCAGTTCTTCGTTCATTCTTACCCCCTCTTGCGCCGTTTGGGACATGGTCCCAAGCGCTGGCAATGCCACCGGCACACTTTACCCTACGGGGAATCCAAACAACCCGATCCGCTTACGAAGATCGCTTGTGACCCGATACGGGATACGTGCGCCGCGACTCAGTGTGTTATGGTGCGATGTTAACTTGAATTTACAAACTGTAAACAAACTCGTCGGTTTCAGAACGCATGGTGTCCTAATTACGGACAGCCGCTCGGGGAGTGTAAACAAAGCCACCTCGGTCAGCCTGAATGCCAGCCAAAACATTGAGATGATCAAAAAATGGCGTAATAACTGATACTAAAGAGAAGCGCTACGCTGGACAAATCGAACATCCCGGCTGAGGGAAAAGCGAGCGTATGGTCAGTCATGCAGATGGGATTGCTTTCGGTGCTAGACGTTGAATTTGACGAAGGGTAAGCTGCAACAACGCTTGGGCGTTAACCATTCCGGCCGGAGCGAACCTGATTCGAACGGTCTGGATTGGGCCACGTTGGGAAAGAATGGCGGCTAAAAGTCAGCACAACAGCTACAGCTGGGATGAGGTCTTCATGGCCTTGCTGCTGGCTGTGCTCATTCCCGTTATGCTGCTTGGGGCCAATATTGACCTTCGCTCACAAGTGGGACTGATCCTGCATCAGTTTTCCAGATCGGACGGCATCCGGTTCAGGTTCGACGACCTCGATTTGGGACAGGCTGCGAAACAAGGCGACGCGACGGCGGCAGGCGCAGTGTCGTTGGCCCCCGCCACACAAGAGCCGACGGGGCGCGATCCAGAAAAACCGATCAGCGGCTCTGAAGCGCTGCCAAAAACCGAAACTCGCCTGCTATCGCTGATGCCGGTCGATTTTTCCCTAGATGAACTGGACAGCCTGAAGCTTCGTCAACGGTCAGATGTTGACGGCCAACTCACCGTGAACAAGCCGATTTATGCTGGCACCGATCTCATCGGCAACATCGATATCACCATAGCGGGGGAGGGCAACTTGCTGCTCGATGCAGAAGCAGTCAGGACAATCATGGGACAGCAAGCCATCGGCAAAGCGCAGGCTTCGTCACGATTGCCAGATCAGGGACTGGTGAGTTTTGCAGCCTTGCGTGATTTGGGAGTTGATCTGCGCTATTTCCCGAATGAGGATATCATTAGGTTCAATCCCTGAGAGCCTGATCCGAAACTAAGTTGAGTAGTGCCAGCGGGTTAGCTTGACGCCAGCCCAAGTCGCTGATTCTGAGGTTTTGCAACAAACTTCCGGAGTTCAACGATGTGGACCGACACCACTCGGGCGCAGTATGCCCGTGATCAGCTGGCTTTGCCAAGCGATTTGACCGATGCGGAATGGGCCGTGCTACAGCCGTTCTTTCCGCCGCCTTCGCATGTGGGGCGACCGCGCAAATGGCCGCTGCGGCGGATTGTCGAAGCGATCTTGTATCTGCTGCGCGGCGGGCTGCCTTGGCGGATGTTGCCGCCCTGTTTCCCTCCGGTCTCGACGGTGCGACGCTGGTTCTACCTGTGGCGCGATAATGGGCTTCGGCTCTCGCTCAATTACGCTTTGCTGCTGATCGGCCGGGAAGCGGTAGGGCGCGAGGCCTCGCCCAGCGCAGGGGTGATCGATAGCCAGAGCGTCAAAACCACCGAGAGCGGCGGGCCTCGGGGTTATGATGCGGGCAAGAAGATCAAAGGCCGCAAGCGTCACATCCTGACCGACACTGACGGTAATCTGGTTCATGCCGTAATCCACACCGCCGACATCCAGGATCGCGACGGCGCGCCGCTCGTGCTCGCCGAGATCATCCGCCGCTTCCCGTGGCTACGACACGTGTTCGCCGATGGAGGCTATGCCGGTGACAAGCTCCGGGAGGCACTGCGCAAGATCGGAAAGAGAAGGTGGACCGTCGAAATCATCAAACGGTCCGACACCGCGAAAGGCTTCGAAGTTCTGCCGCGCCGCTGGG
>JAHJSJ010000279.1 GCA_018830415.1 Alphaproteobacteria bacterium
GCCTCGTCAAGGATCGTGCCGAGATCGTGCGGGTGAATGTCGCCCACCATGAAACTGACGATCCCGGCGCTGTTCTCCGGCCCGAACACGCGCACATCATTCATCGCGGTAAGTTCGCGCCGCAACCGGGCGACGAGCGCCGTCTCGTGCGCGGAGATGGCTTCAAGTCCGATGGCACTGACGTAATCGACCGCCGCGCCGAACGCGATGGCTTCGATGATTGCGGGCGTCCCGGCCTCGAACCGCTGCGGAGCGGGGGCATAAGTGGTGCGTTCAAAGGTCACGCGGTCGATCATCGCCCCGCCGCCCTGATAGGGGGGCATGGCGTCAAGAATAACGCTGCGCGCCCACAGCGCCCCGATCCCGGTCGGGCCGTAAAGCTTGTGCGCGGAAAAGACGTAGAAATCACAATCGAGTGGGGCCACATCGACCGGCATGTGCGGCGCAGACTGGCAGCCATCGAGCAGCAGCAACGCGCCAACCTTGTGCGCCATGGCCGCCGCGCGCGGGGCAGCAAGCACGCTGCCGAGCACATTCGAGACATGGGCAAAAGCAACCAGCTTGTGCGCCTCGGTCAGCATCGCTTCGGCGGCGTCCAGATCAATCTGGTGGTCGGCGGTCAGCGGGCAGACATCGATCACTGCGCCGGTTTCTGCCGCGATCATCTGCCAGGGGACGATGTTCGAATGATGCTCCAATTGCGACAGCAGGATGCGATCACCGGGTTTGAGGTTCGCGCGGCCCCATGTCTGCGCCACCAGATTGATCGCCTCGGTCGCACCGCGGGTGAAAACCAGCTCGCTCTCTGCCCCGCCGATGAAGTCCGCAACCTTGCGCCGCGCTGCTTCAAAGGCCAGCGTCATCTCGGCTGATCGGGCATAGACCCCGCGGTGGACGGTGGCGTAATCCTCGCCCATCGCGCGCGCCATCGCGTCAATCACGGCGCGCGGTTTCTGCGCGGTGGCGGCGGTGTCGAGGTAGTGCCACGACGCGCCTTCGGCGGCGGTGAGGCCGGGGAAGTCGGCGCGCAAATCACCGGTGTGATCCCCCGCGAAGGCGGGGGCCTGCGACGGGGGAGCGCCTCGCCGTGGGAGGTCCCCGCCTACGCGGGGACTCACAAGGTTGGGTTTACTCACAGCCGTGCCCCCTCCAGCGCGCTGAGCGCCGCATCGAGCAGCCGCGCGTGCTCATCCGCATCATCCAGCGCCACGAAGGCATCGCCGAGAAACGCCTGCACCAGCAGCCGCTGCGCCGTTGCCGGATCAAGCCCGCGCGCCATCATGTAGAACCGCGCGGCTTCGTCCAATTCGCCCACGGTTGCCCCATGCGCGCACTTCACATCATCAGCGAAAATTTCGAGCTGCGGGACGGCATTGGCGCTCGCGCCCGTCTCCAGCAACAGCGCCTTGAAATCCTGCGCGGCGTCGGTCTTTTGCGCATGACGCGCGACCTTGATTTCGCCGAGGAAATTGCCGGTGCCGGTGTTCCAGTGAACCGCGCGGACAGTCTGGTTGCTGGTCGCTTCCGGTTCGCCGTGGACGACCTTGGTGACGAATTCACGGGTCGCATCTCCGCCGCCGATGGTGACGCCGCCGAATTCAAAATGCGCCCCGCGTGCGAGCCGCACCTCCACTTCGACGCGGGTGTAATCCTGCCCTGCATTGGTGACGAAGAACGCCGCCCGCGCGCCTTCGCCGAGCGTCACGCGGAAGCGGCGGAGTTCGGGCTGGCCGCTGCCGACGATCAGACAGCGCGTCACGCTGTCGCCAGCGGGGACATCAATCGCCTGCCATTGGTCAAGAGCCGCCACGCCCAGCCGCGCCACGCCGTCCATATCGGCATAGCGCCACGCTTCGTCGCGGCGTGTGGGGAGGGTCAGAGTGGCAGCCTCAGCCATCCGCCATCACCGCATCATAACCCTCAGCCTCAAGCCGCAGCGCGAGTTCCGGGCCGCCGGTTTCGACGATCCGGCCCCCGGCGAGCACGCTGACCTTGTCGGGCTTCACCACGTCGAGCAGGCGCTGGTAGTGGGTGATCAGCAGAACGGCCTTGTCGGGCGCGCGCATGATCGCATTGATCCCCGCGCCGACGATCCTGAGCGCGTCGATATCGAGGCCCGAATCTGTCTCGTCCAGCACCGCGAAGGCCGGGTCGAGGATGCCCATCTGCACCATCTCGGCGCGCTTTTTCTCGCCGCCCGAAAAGCCGACATTCACCTGCCGCTTGAGCATATCCATGTCCATCTGCAGCAGCGCGGCCTTGTCCTTGGCGAGCTTCAGGAATTCGCCGCCGCTCAATGGCGCTTCGCCGCGCGCCTTGCGCTGTGCGTTCAGCGCCTCACGCAGGAACTGCACGTTGGAAACGCCGGGAATTTCGACCGGGTATTGAAAGCCGAGGAACAGCCCTGCCGCCGCGCGCTCATGCGGTTCCAGCGCCAGCAAATCCTGCCCGTTGAAGGTCACGCTGCCCTCGGTCACGTCATAGCCCGGCTTGCCGCCCAACACGTTCGCCAGCGTCGATTTGCCCGCGCCGTTGGGGCCCATGATCGCGTGGATTTCGCCCGCAGGCACGTGCAGGGTCAGACCCTTGAGGATCGGGGTGGGATTGTCCGGGCCGCCGACGGTGGCGTGGAGGTTGGTGATTTCAAGCATGGGTTTTCCTGTATTCGTCATTGCGAGGAGCCGCAGGCGACGCGGCAATCCAGAGCATCGCGCGATTCGCTCTGGATTGCTTCGCTCCGCTCGCAATGACGGGGTTCAAAGCACGAACTGCGCATCACCCCTTCTCCTCACGTCTTGGCGCGCGCGGTTTGCCCTCGCCCTTGCGCTCCCCGCGCGGTTTTGCGCGGTCGTAGCTCTGTTTCGGATTGGCCGCCTTGTGCGCGCGGGCGGCGGCTTTGCGTTCGGTGATCCGGTCGCGCATCACGGTGGTGAGGCGTTGGAGCACGGCGTCGATGTCTTCGAGGATGTCGCTCGCCGCGATCCGCATCACCTTGATGCCGACGCTTTCGAGGCTCTTGTCGCGGCGTTTGGCGAGGGCATCGTTCTGCCCCTCCTCGTCAATCGCAAGCGCGAGGCCGAGGTTGTGGCAGTTGAAATCGACAATTGCGCTGCCGACCACCGCGTGGCGCTTGAAGGTGTAGCGGCCGAGATCAGCCTTGGTGAACTTCTCGGCCAGCGCCTTGTGCGCCTCGGACGAATGGCGCCGCATCTCGCGCGCCTGTTCGTGCAGCGCATCGAGCCGCGAATCCGAAATCTCCCACCCGCGGCCCTTCTTCTTGAGCGCGGGGGCGTCGGTGGATGCAGCCTCGGGGTTGAGGGCGAGGGTTTTACGTTCAGTCACCTTGCCAGCCGATCTTTGCGAGAGATGCTCGAAATTCAGGAATTTGCCGAAATGCCTTGAGTGCCGCATCTGCAGGCATCCCGTCGACGGCGGTAATGAAAACGAATTGCGCAAAAAGCATTTCAAGCTTTTCCTGCTTTGACGCTTCAACGAATTCGATGTTCGACGCTCCCCACGAATTATCATATCGAAAGTCATCGTCGACATTGGAGCCAACGACCTCGACGGGGGGCAAATTCAAGCCTTCTTGTGGCTCCCAGTTGATCTGAGCCCGCTCGAGCGGGATGTCGTATTCGCTACCCATCACCCCACGCTCCCCTCAAGCCAAATCGCCCTTTCGTCATCCCGGCGCAGGCCGGGACCCAGCGACGATGCGCGCCGCCCTTTGCCGCTCTGGGCCCCGGCCTGCGCCGGGGTGACGGTTGTGAAGTGGGCGGTGGTCGTCCCGGCCGAACCTTTGCGCGAAACCAACCCTTCGTCATTGCGAGGAGCCGCAGGCGACGTGGCAATCCAGAGCGTTTCGCGCACCGCTCTGGATTGCTCCGCTACGCTCGCAAAGACTGTTGTGGTGAGGCTGTTCATCCCACGCTCCCCTCAAGCGAAATCGCCAGCAGCTTCTGCGCTTCGACCGCGAATTCCATCGGCAGC
>JAHJSJ010000280.1 GCA_018830415.1 Alphaproteobacteria bacterium
GATCGCCTGCCAATCGCGCCCGAAGATGCCAAGACCGGGTTCGATTACCAGCTGTTTGCGCTTTATGGCGATGATGATGCGGGCCGGAATGGGGCTGTTCCCGTGGCCCGGATCGTGGCTTTTCGCGGGACTGATTTTGATGGCGTTGCCGATGTGTTTTTCGGCACCTTGCGAAGCGATCAGATCGATATTGCCCGGCGCTACTTCGCCGCAGAGCGCGCAAGGTTTGGCGATGCGGCGGCGTGGCACACGGCGGGCCATTCGATGGGCGGGGCGCTGGCGACCGAGATTTCGATTGCCTATCCCGATGTGCGCGCGTGGCTGTTCAACCTCTCGCCTTTTTATCGCGGGGATTCGGATATCAACGCCGCCAACCGCACGCTGATCAACGAACGCGGTGAGGCGCTGCGGACGCTACGCAAGTTCCGGTCTAACCCGGCGGCGGACGTGTTCATCATCAATTGCCACCCGCAAAAAAGCAGGTTTTCAAAGCATTCAGTGCGGAAACTGGCTGATTGTCTGACCTGGATCGCGGCCTATGAAAGCAAGGATGCGCTGGGCGTGGTGCGCGCCAATGCGATTGCCAAGCCCGATGTGGAATGCGGCCCGCCGGACAAACCGCATCCGGGACGCACGCCCGCGCCGCATCCTGTCTGCGTCCACCAGTCGCGCCCCGATAAGGTGCCCGATCCCGCGGCCGATTGAAACCGCAGCCCATCGGCGCTAAAGGCGCGGGCCTCATGAAAACCACCTCTTCCCCCAAAACCTACCGGGTCAAAAGCTTCGGCTGCCAGATGAACGTCTATGATGGCGAGCGCATGGCCGAATTGCTGGGGACACGCGGCATCGCGCCTGCGCCTGAGGGCGAAGAGGCGGATCTGGTCATCCTCAACACCTGCCACATCCGCGAGAAAGCCGCCGAGAAGGTCTATTCGGACATTGGGCGCCTGGTGAAGGCGGGCAACAAGGCAGGCAAGGCCCCGCTGATCGCGGTGGCGGGCTGTGTCGCGCAGGCCGAGGGTGAGGAAATCATGGCGCGCGCGCCTGCGGTTTCCATCGTGGTTGGCCCGCAGGCCTATCACCGCCTGCCCGAGATGCTCGACAAGGCCGCGAAGGGCGAGCGAGCGACCGATACCGACATGCCCGCCATCGCCAAGTTTGACGCGCTGCCCGCGCGCCGCAAACGCGGGCCGAGCGCGTTCCTGACGGTGCAGGAAGGCTGCGACAAGTTCTGCACTTATTGCGTCGTGCCCTATACGCGCGGCGCGGAAATCTCGCGGCCTTTCGCGCACCTGATCGCCGAAGCACAGAAATTGGTTGAAGCAGGCGCGAAGGAAATCACGCTGCTTGGCCAGAACGTCAATGCGTGGGCGGGTGAGGATGACAAGGGCCGCACAGCTGGCCTCGCAGGCCTGATCCACGCGCTCGCCCGGATCGATGGGCTGGAGCGTATCCGCTACACTACCAGCCACCCCAATGACATGGACGACGCGCTGATCGCTGCGCATGGCGAGGTGGCAAAGCTGATGCCCTATCTGCACCTGCCCGTGCAGAGCGGCAGCGACCGGGTGCTGAAAGCGATGAACCGCCAGCACACCGCCGAAAGCTACCTCAAGCTGCTGGAGCAGTTCCGCACCGTGCGCCCCGATATCGCGCTGTCGGGCGATTTCATCGTCGGCTTTCCGGGAGAGACCGAGGCCGAGTTTGAAGACACGCTGCGGATCGTTGACGAGGTGCGCTATGCCCACGCCTTCAGCTTCAAATATTCCCCGCGCCCCGGCACCCCGGCAGCCATAATGGACGGGCAGACTGCCTCCGAAGTGATGGACGAACGCCTGCAACGCCTGCAGCAACGCATCGCCCACCACCAATTCGCGTTCAATCAGGCGAGCGTCGGCAAGACCTGCTCTGTGCTGGTCGAACGCACCGGGCGCAGCCCCGGCCAATGGCTCGGCAAATCGCCGTGGCTGCAATCGGTGTGGTTCGAAGCGCCCGCCAGCTTGGGCGACCTGGTCGAGGTCGAATTGGCCGAGGCGGGGCCGAATTCGCTGATGGGGATCATCCAAAAAGCATTGTAAAAATATAACTGTATCGGAATGGCCGATTTATTCGTTAGTAGCAGTTTCCTGATTGTTGACATAACGGCTCGCCGCAGCGGCAAAAATCTGGCCGTCCATGCTATTTGCAGGAAGTTCATAAAGCGCACTCAGATACGCGCGATCAAATTCTGTCAGCGAATCCGGAGCATATTGTCCGTTAAACAGCGTCAGAATTGTGGGCAGGCTGGCATTGTCGTCGTTCACGTCGTCATTGGTTGATGCGAGCAGCCGCATGGTTGCATAATCGGACAATTGGCGAAAAGTCTTACCCTCTACTGCGGAGCCTTCAATCAGCACGACCGCACCAACCAAATTGTTGCGCAACCGCACAAACCGGCTTGCGCTCTCAACACGGTTGACCGCGTCGTTATGATCACCTGTGCCTCCACCGCCCTTGCGTGTGGCGGGTATTATTGACCCATCAAGGTTGCGGAGATCGAACACATGCCACGCCCGCACCCCATCCGAACCTTTGTATATTCGGTCTATTTGGTAGTCTAGAAGGCCTTCAAACAGCCACTTTTCCTTTTCACGCAATTGATCGACGGTTGCATCCACCTCGTCGAGGAAGCCAACAAACGCATTCGGATCGCAGCCAGCCTCAGCCACCTCGATTACCTTGAGGTCTCTGATATTTTCCTCGATCCGCGCTTTGATAATCTCGGCCATATCGGCAGGAAGGCCCGAAACCTTCACACAGATTGGCGCGTCGAAGCGGCCCACCGGTAATCCTCTGCGCGATGGACGCGTGATGGCTTTGCCCAATGTCTCGACAGCCTCACGTTTCTTTTGGCCGACAACCGTAATTTCGTCTTCGACCTCGCCAGACGCCTGCTCTGATGTCTGCGCATATACATGGGAAGGCAGCCACGCGAAGCACAATAATATCAAGGAAAATAGCGCTTTTTTCATATCTTCTTGTAACCCGGAAAAGCGCAAGCGACAAGCACATGATGCATCGTATCATCGCTGGGTGCGTGCTGAATTCGCTGCGGGGTCTGGTATAGGCGCCGTTGCCCGCGTGATCTGAGCGCGGCGCGCAAGATTGCGTTGTTGTGACTTTCCACCGCCATCTCATCGCCATCGGCTTGCTTTGCCCCCGCGTGTGCTTACCTTCGCGACTCAGGACGAGGGATTGTCCCTTGGTCTGAACCAAAGGAACCTATGGGCCGACGACCCTCCCGTGCCGGACATCCGGCTCTTTCGCCCGATCCGCGCGATATTCCGGAACCCCGGCGCGCGCGCGTTGATCTGACCTTTGAAAACCAGTCGCTGCTTGGCCCGTTGTTCGGGCAGTTCGATGCCAATCTGGTGCAGGTCGAAAACCGGCTCGGCGTGTATATCCATGCACGCGGGCCGATGGTGGTGAT
This sequence comes from Alphaproteobacteria bacterium, assembly GCA_018830415.1. Classification (GTDB taxonomy): domain Bacteria; phylum Pseudomonadota; class Alphaproteobacteria; order Sphingomonadales; family Sphingomonadaceae; genus Erythrobacter. The sequence goes on from JAHJSJ010000280.1 coordinate 3,470, forward strand.
CGAAGGGCCGGAGGATGACGTCGCCCGCGCCCGCGAAACGCTCAAAACCATGTATGACCGGCTGGCGCGCGGAGAAGCGCTCGATAGCGGCGCGATCGAAGCGCTGATCGCGATGTCCAGTGAACCCACGCTCGAAGGGATTATTTCGGGTGAGGCCGATGCGCCGCCGATCATGATCCGCACGCGCAAGAAAACCATCGTGCCGCGCTCTGCCACGCAGATCGAATATATGCGCAGTCTGGCGCGCGACGATATCATCTTCGCGCTTGGCCCGGCGGGCACGGGCAAGACCTATCTGGCGGTGGCGCAGGCGGTAGCGCAGCTGATCACCGGGAGCGTGCAGCGCCTGATCCTGTCGCGTCCGGCGGTCGAGGCGGGGGAGAAACTCGGCTTCCTGCCCGGCGATATGAAGGAGAAGGTCGATCCCTATCTGCGCCCGCTCTATGATGCGCTGAATGACTGCATGCCGCCCGAACAGGTTGAACGGCGGCTGGCCAATGGCGAGATCGAAATCGCGCCGATTGCCTTCATGCGCGGGCGCACGCTGGCGGACAGTTTCATCATCCTGGACGAGGCACAGAACACCACGCGCGAACAGATGAAGATGTTCCTGACCCGGTTTGGCCAGAACAGCCGGATGGTGATCTGCGGCGATCCCCGGCAGGTGGATATCCCCGGCGGCCCGGCCAATAGCGGGCTGAACGATGCGGTATCGCGGCTGGAGGGGATCGAAGGCTTCGGCACCATCCGCTTCACCGCCGCCGACGTGGTGCGCCACCCGATCGTGGGCCGGATTGTCGAGGCGTATGAGGGCGAGGGGGCTTAGGGGGGAGGGTCCGGTTTGGGGTCATTGAGGCGGCAAAGCTGCCTTTCGGCTAACGACCCCAAAAGAGACATTGGGCATCGATTGCTCGCAGTTAGCGAAGGGCCGCAACCAATTCACGCTCGAACCGGGCAGCATCATTCCGTCCCGCACGCAATCTCGGCTCGTCAAGCTGCAAGCTCAAACGGCCTTTGGTCAGCACGATTCCACTATCGCAGAAGCCGCACAGCGTGGTCAGGTCATGCAAGGCCGTGATGAGCGTGAGCCCTCGATTGACCATCTGAGCAAGCGCGGCTCGAACATCGAAGGCCGCAACAGGATCGAGCCAGTTGAAGGGTTCATCAAGGATAACGATGCGAGAGGGCACCGCAAAGGCCAGGGCCAAAGCGGCGCGCTGGCGCATGCCGGACGAGCATTCACCCGCAGGCACGTCGAGCAGCTCTCCTATGCCGAGCGCCTGCCATAGCCCTGCGTTGCGCTCCTGCTGAACTTCGACCGGATCGCCCGCAAGGTCGAGCAACTCGTGCACCCTGAGTAACGCAGGGAGGTGTTCAATCGGCGGGGCGAACCCGATTATCTGCGCCCGTGCACCGCGGTCGTCCGCCTGCTCCTCGCCGAAAACCATGCAACTGCCACCACAAATGGGAAGCCTTCCGGCAATGGCGCGCAGTAGCGTGGTCTTGCCCGAGCCATTGGCACCGATCACCCCGAACCAGCTAGCACGTGCGATGGCGGCACTGACATCTTGGACAATCGGTCGCCCGCTGCGATTGACCGTCAATCCGGTGATGGCAAGCGCGTTAGTCATGCTAACAGCCATCTTTTTCCCGATCCGAGGCGGGCCAACCAGACAATCGCGGCGATGAGGATAGCCGCGCCAAGAGGCGGGCCTGTCATAGCCACGTAGCCTGTTGCCGCGATCACTCCGGCAACGGCCCAGTCGGCGATCAGGCGGCTGAAGGCGCGATAAGCGAAGATGCGCGCTGTGGTCAGGACGAGCAGACCAAGGGCAACAGCAGCGGTCAACCCTGCCGCAAGCCAGTTCTGTGCAAGTGTCAGCACTGCCCCAAACGGTAGCAGGAACATAATCTGGGCGGGGAGCCAGTGCCGCAATAGCGAGGCTGGCGAATGGCCCATCAGTGTCATGTAGCGCACCGTGGCGGCATCCACCCTTCCCGTCAGCACGATGACCATCAAGCCGTAAGCGCCTGCCCATAGGGCATCGAGATATCCGCCCTGCGGCAGGATTGCACCGATAGCTCCAAGGACGGCCGCCGCAATTGCGCCGATTATCGGCGCACGCCTATGCCGGATCAGATTGAGCCTTCTTTGGGAGGTAATGTCTCGCCACCAGCGCAGCACGCGCTCACGCACGAAGGGAAACGCCAGCCCGCCAATAACCCCGGCGCATGTCCCCAAAGCTGCGCCTCCCGGGTTGAGGATACCCACTGCGGCCAAGCCAAAGAACCCCAGCAGGATCCCGGCTGACAGCAACGGCACAATATAGGACAACCAATCTCCGGGACGCTGAGCAAACCGCGCGAGCGGGCCATCGCTCTGATGGAACCACACTCGCTCGAGCAGAGCCTTTGCGATCACCGTCGCGATCAATGCGCTGGCACCGTAATCAATGAGGTCGCGGTGGTCGCTCGGCAGTCCTTTGAGCCAGGCGCGGGCAACCAAAACGAGCAACGGCAATCCGATCAAGACCGTCAGCAGGTCGGCGGTGTTCTTGGCTATTTGCCGCGCGGTTGCTTTAGCTATCGCGGCATCGAGTCTGAGGATGGCAATGCGCAAAGAGAGTTCCACACTGATAAGATGCCAATTTCGCTGTCAAATTCCTGCAATAGCGCCGCCACGCGCTACCGCAACGCCATTTTGGACAACAGGATAGCAGCCATTCGCCTAACCATCCAATCCCCGCCATTTGCCATTCTCCATCGCTCTCCTGAAAGCTGACACAGGCGGGGCGGGTTGGAGCGTTTCCCTTTCCTACCTTGCGGCTTTCGCGCTACCCTGCGGCTGTATGAACCACGCTTCTCGCCCTTGCCCGTTGCACCTGCGTCGCAGGCGGCTTTGTAAGGCCCGGTTTTCTGCTTCAGGACAGTGTAACATGTGTCTCCAACAGGCGCGCCATGCAGCTTGATATCGACATTGAAGGTTGGCCTGCGGGCGAATGGGAGGCGCTGGCGGAGCGCGCCGCGCAGGCTGCGGGTGAGGGCGAGCCGTTGCTTGCCAACCCGCGCCTGATGGCGAGCCTGCTGTTCACTTCCGATGCCGAAGTCCACGCACTCAACCGCGAATGGCGGCAGCGCGACAAGCCCACCAATGTGCTCAGTTTCCCGATGCTGGAACGCGATGAACTCGAAGGCCTCGCCCACGCCGGTAATCTTGGGGGCCCGCCCGTCATGTTTGGCGATATCGCGCTGGCTTACGAAACCTGCGCGCGCGAGGCGGCGGACAAGGGCGTCAGCCTGGAAGCCCACGCCGCCCATCTGATCGTTCACGGCCTCCTGCATCTCGCGGGCCACGATCATGTCGATTCGGACGCACAGGCCGAACAAATGGAAGCGTTGGAAACGGCGATACTTGCAAAACTGGGTATCCTTGACCCATATGGCGAATAACAACCCAAGGAGCTGTTTCTAAGGCCATGGCCGATTCCCCATCTTCTGCGCCTCAATCGGGAGACGCGGACAGTAGCAGCGGGCTTTGGCCTGCCTTGCGAAAGATCCTGGGCTTCGAAGCGGAGCGTTCCTTGCGTGAACAGCTCGAAGAGGCGATCGACGAGCACGAGGGCGAGAATGACTCTGCGGGCGGCGAAGACCGCAGCACCGCGCGCGGCGACCTGTCGCGGGTTGAACGCCAGATGTTGCGCAACCTGCTGCATTTCTCCGAACATGACGCCGACGACGTAGCGGTGCCGCGCGGTGAGATCATCGCGGTGGATGCCGATATCAGCTGGGCCGAAATGGTCGCCGCCTTCAGCGAACATGGCCATTCGCGGATGCCGGTGTACCGCGAAACGCTCGATAGCGTGATCGGGATGATCCACATCAAGGATATCTTCCCCTTTCTCGCCAATGGCACCCCGCCGCCCGATGACTGGACGACATTGATGCGCCAACCGCTGTATGTGCCGCAGGCGCGCGGGGCGCTGGATGTGCTGGCCGATATGCGCACCCAGCGTGTCCACCTTGCCATCGTGCTCGATGAATTTTCGGGAACCGACGGGCTGATCACGATCGAGGATCTGGTCGAAGAGATCGTCGGCGATATCGAGGATGAGCATGATGATGCGCCGCAAGCGCTGATCGTGCCGATTGGTGATGGGATGTGGGATTGTGATGCCCGCGCGGAGCTGGATGATGTCGCCGTGCAGGTCGATCCGCGTCTGGCTGAGGTTGAAGAAGCGGTCGATACGCTGGGCGGGCTTGCCTTTGTCCTGGCCGAAGCGGTGCCGCCGGTCGGCACGGTGCTGGAACACGCCAGCGGCTGGCGGATCGAAGTGACCGCGGGCGATGAAACCCACGTGACGCGACTGCGGCTGCATCCCCCGGCAGCAGCGGGTAACGTGCAACAGGCGCAACGCTGACACTGGGGATGCAATTTTTCTTCGATTTTTTGCATCCAAGCTGCAAATTTGGCGTATCTCCTGCCAGCAAGGAGATGTTTGATGCCCGTACGCCGCCTGCCCCCGCTTCGCGCGCTTGAAGCATTTATGCGCACTGTCCGGCTCGGTTCGGCGCGGGCGGCGGCTGAGGAGATTGGCCTCAGCCCCTCGGCATTGTCGCGGCGGATCAGCAATCTGGAAGAATTCGTCGGCAAGAAACTGTTCACCCGCGCGCGCCAGTCGATGCAGCTGACCGATGAAGGCCAGGCGTTCTACGAAGCGGTGAACCCGCATATGGAGGCGCTCGCCCGCGCGGTGGAAAGCCAGTCGGACAATATCGCGCTGTTACGCCTGCGGCTGGGCGTGTTGCCGATGTTCGGCAGCCAGCGATTGTTCCCGCGGCTGGGCGAATTGCGCCAGCGTCACCCGTTGCTGCATATCGACATCGACACCGCCCCGCATCTTGAAGACCGGGTGGGCGACACGCTGGACGCCGCGATCATCCTGTCGCGCGGCCCGGCCAGCGGGCTGCACGCGGTGCGGCTCGACCACAATCTTGTCCATGCGATTTGCAGCAAGGATGTGGCGCGGGCGATAGGGCCGAACATCACGCCCGAGACGATGGCCAGGCAGACCTTCCTGATCCACAACGAATTGCCCGAAAGCTTCGCCGCGTGGAAAAAGGCCAACGATCTCGACAACATGAACCCTGCGGCCATCGATCATTACGATTCGGGTCAATTGATGCTGGAGGCCGCCGCACAGGGCCTTGGCATTGCGATCATGCATGATGATCACCTGCGCCGCGCCAATGATAGCCGGCTAATCAACCTGCCCGGTAATCCCGTGGAAAGCCCCTATAGCTACTGGTTCGTGTGCCGGCCGGTTGCGCTGGAAAGCCGACCGGTGCGGATCTTCCATGATTGGCTGGTGCGCGCGGGGCTGTAGAATCGCTCTAATCGACGAGTTGGCTTTCCGGGCGCGGTTCATAACGCACGGGCGGGACAGTGTGCGCAAACGGCCGCAGCGGGCGACCGAGTATCGCCACCAGACCTTCTTCGATCCGGCGGCGCGATTCCATGCCGATTGCCTTTCTTCCGCGAAAATCTTCAGGGCTGAAGGGTTCGAGGAAATGCACCTTGAGCCGGAAAGTGCCCCTGCGTGACAATACCCGCTTGGCGTTGTTGACGCCGCTTTCCTCGCCGATCCAGCCGATCCATTCCGCAACCGCGCCATAATCGAGGATCACCGGCTGCACCAGCACACCCGGCGGCGGCGGTTCGAGCACCGACAACATCGAGGTCTTGAACGGCAGCAGCGATTGCCCATCGGTGGTGGTGCCTTCGGGGAATACTGTCACCGACCAATTATCGAACAGCGCCTCTCTCAAGGCGTTTATCTGTTCGGCCACACCCATGCGGTGTTCGCGTTTGACGAACACCGTCCGGTTGAGCCGGGCCAGCCAGCCAACTACCGGCGTTTCGGCAAGTTCGGCCTTGGCGACAAAGGCGGTGCCGCTTGCCCCAGCCACCGCAAGTATATCCACCCACGACAGGTGATTGGCGACATAGAACACATCGCGCCGCAGATGCGTGCCGATCACAGTAACCCGCGCGCCGCATATCCGCGCAGCATAGCGCAGGAACAGCATCGGGAAGGGCGAGCCATAGGCAAGCGTCCGGTAGAGATAGTGCAGCGGCAAAAGTATCAGCAACAGGCCGACCAGCGCCGCTGCGCGCAGGCAAAGCCGCAGCCATCCGGCCCATGTAACCGGGGTGCTTTCCCCCCGGATTGCTGCCTGACGGAGTTCGTGTTCGCGCTGATTGGAGGCTTTGTGGTTGCCGGGCGGGACAGCCGGGTCAGTCATTGCGCGACAGGCGAACGCCGTAAAGCTCCATGCGGTGATCGACCAGCCGATAACCCAGCCGTTCGGCAATCTGGCGCTGCAATGCCTCAACTTCGGGATCAACGAATTCGACAACCTTGCCAGTTTCGACGTCGATCAGGTGATCGTGGTGCGCTTCGGGCACGGGTTCATAACGCGATCGGCCATCACCGAAATCATGGCGATCCAGAATGCCGGCCTCTTCGAACAGCCGGACCGTGCGGTAGACCGTGGCGATCGAAATCCCCGGATCAACCTCCGCCGCGCGGCTGTGAAGCAGTTCGACGTCGGGATGATCATCGCTTTCCGACAACACCTTGGCAATCACCCGGCGTTGTTCGGTGATGCGCAGACCTTTTTCAGCGCAGAGTTGTTCGAGATCGATTTTCTGGTTCAACGAAAGCTCCATCGCCGCACACGCCGCCCGAAACCGGATCGACCTTTGTTAGCAAAGCAGCCCCATCCTTATAGGGATGAGGCTGCATGCTCAAGCTGGCACGGACACCCTCTCAACAGAGGCGGCCTTGCCAGCCAAGGATAGGCGACCTTGGGGCCGGAATCAGACCTTCTTCGCGCGCCGTGGACGCACGACGGTTCCGGGTTTGCGACCAAGGCCGATCTTCTTGGCGAGTTCGCGGCGCTTTTCCGCATAATTGGGGGCAACCATCGGGTAATCGGCGGCGAGGCCCCAGCGCGCGCGGTATTCTTCGGGGGTCATGTCGTAATTCGTGCGAAGATAACGCTTGAGCATTTTCAGCTTCTTGCCGTCTTCAAGGCAGACGATGTAATCAGGCTTGATCGAGTTGCGGATCGCAACGGCGGGTTGCGGCTTGGGCGCTTCGACTTCAACCTTTTCGCCCAGATTGGCGAGCGCGCCATAGACGTTGGTAATCAGGCTTGGCAGATCGGCAACGTTGACATCATTGTTGCTGACATGCGCCGCGACGATGTCGCTTGTCAGCGTGATAAGGGTTTCTTTCATTTCAATTTCCAGATTCTGCATAAGTTCCTCTTGGGTATCGTTGAATTACCCCCGCTTCTTGTTTCATGGCGCACGCATACAGTTTTGGCAACCGGTTTGCTTTAGGCAATCCCGGTTATGCGCAACGCATGACTTGCCTAGATTGATCTTCCAAAAGTAATGGCATCAATTCTATCGCCATTTACCATCCGGTAATAGTTTTTCCGCACGCCAATCGGTTCAAAACCGAATTTGGCATAGAGGTGAATTGCCGGATTTCCGCGCCGCATTTCAAGGAAGATGCGGGCAATGCCGCGCCTGCGGGCGGCTGCGAACAGGTATTCGATCAAACCCGCGCCAATGCCGCGCCGCCTTGCGCCGGGAGCGACCGCAATCAGCAGAAGCTCTTCTTCATCAAGCACATGGCGGGTCAGCACGAAGCCCGCAGGCATCGTCAGCGGGGCTGAACCATCGGGGATCACCGCGCCATCAGCATCAACCACCAGCGCATGGGTTGAGGGCAAGGTCAGCGCATCGACAACCTGCCTCCGGTTCCACGCTTCGCCAAAGGCCGGATCGAACGCGGTTTCCATCACCGTCATGATCCGGTCGACGAGGTGCGGGCAGGGGGTCATGTCCGCCCCTGCTGTGCCAATGGGGTGGCATCCGGCCCGCGACCATAGATCGGGGCGAGGTTGTGCGTCAGCAGCCGGGGATTGAGGAATCGCACAGACGTGGCATCGGGCAGCAGGTCGATCGCCGTGATGGCCTGATCAGCGTATAATGCGGCCAGCGCTGTTGCACGGTTGCCCGCAACCAACGGGTGAGATTTGCGCGCGCGCGCAGCATCGGGCGGCAGCGAGGAGGCTTGGCCCTGCGGCAATCCGTCAGCACCGAAATCCGCCACGAACCATTCGCCATGCCCGCCGTTGGCGCAAACCGTTACCGCCTGCGCGCCATGCGCGTGCTGCGCCTGTGCGGCGGCCAGCGCGAGCGTTGGGTAGCCCAGCACTTCGGCCTCCCACGCGAACCCCAGCGCCCGCGCGGCGGCGAGGCCGATGCGCACGCCGGTGAAGCTGCCGGGGCCAAGCGAAACGAGAATGCGATTCGCGCGCCCCCTGTCCGGCAGGGCGGCGATCATCGGAACCAAGGCTTCGGCATGGCCGCGCCCGATCAGCCGGTGATCATGCGCGACGATTGCCTCGCCATCAAACAGGGCGATGGAACATGCTTCGGAAGCGGTTTCGATGGCAAGCACGCGCATTGCGGAGCGCGATGCCTCACGTTGCCGCGCTGTGCAAGCGGCAGATGCGGCGGATCAGGCGATGCGGTTGAAGGTATCGAAGTCCGGGCGTGGGCTGCGGTCAAAAATGCTGGCCGGATCGCCATAACCAACCGCGCAGATGAAATTGACCCGGTGGCGCGGTTGATCGGCAAAGAACGCGGCGTTGACGGCATCGGCATCAAACCCCGACATCGGCCCGCAATCCAGCCCCAGCGCCCGCGCTGCCAGCATCAGATAGGCACCCTGCAAGGATGAATTGCGGAACGCACCTTCCTCGCGCCCGGCCTCGTCGCCTGCAAACCAGCTTTTGGCGTCGGTATGCGGGAACAACCACGGCAGCTGTTCGTGAAAGTCGATATCGTAACCGATCACGGCGGTGACGGGGGCGGTCAGCACCTTGGCCTTGTTGCCCTCCATCACGCAGTCGGCCAGCTTGGCCTTGGCCTCAGCCGATTTCACCCACACAATCCGCGCCGGCTGCATATTGGCCGAGGTGGGGGCCATCTTTACCAGATCCCAGATCGCGTGGAGCTGCGCGTCCGAAACCGGCTTGTCGAGCCAGCCATTGTAACTGCGCGCTTCGTTGTACAGCTGCGCAAGCGCTGCGTCCGACAGCACGTGGCCGTGAAATTGCACGGTCATGCCGCGCGCACTTCGATGACTTCGGGCACGTAATGTTTCAGCAGGCCTTCAATCCCGTGCTTCAATGTCGCGGTGCTTGAAGGGCAGCCTGCGCAGGAACCTTGCAGCGTCAGATACACCACCCCATCGCGAAAGCCGCGATAGGCGATATCACCGCCGTCGCCCGCCACCGCCGGGCGCACGCGGGTTTCGAGCAGTTCGTTGATCGCCGCGATCACCTCGGCATCCTCGGCGCGTTCTTCGACCGCCAGATCGTCTTCGGGCGGGACGGCAATGCCGTGCGCGCTGCCACCGGCAAATAGCGGCGCTTCGGACACGAAATGATCGAGCAGGATGGCAATGACCTGCGGTTTCAGCGCGCTCCAATTGGCCCCCGGCGCGGCGGTGACACTGACGAAATCGGCGCCGAAAAACACGTTGACGACTTCGCCCGTGTCAAAAATCGCTTGGGCAAGCGGGCTTGCCTCGGCGGCTTCAGGGGTGGAAAATTCGCGGCTGCCTGCGTCCATCACGGCCTGACCGGGCAGGAATTTCAGGGCAGCAGGGTTGGGCGTGGTTTCGGTTTCTATGAACATGACCGCAATTTAGGTGCCCGAAGCCGGTGCGGCAAGGGCGCGCGGGCACAAGCATTCACTATCGCTTCACACTTCGGCCCTCTATAAGCCCGGTATGACGTTGTTATCCCGCGCCAGCCGCGCTTTCGTTCTTCTGCTTGCGCCTGCTGCGCTGCTTCACCCGGCATTTGCCCAGCAAACCGCTGCGCCTGCGCCTGCTCCAGCGGCGGTGCAGGCCCCGGCTGAACCAGCGATCCCGGCTCCGCGGGCGCTTCAGGTCAATGGCGAAGTGCCTTGGTTGTATCGTGGCAGCGATGTCCCGGTTGATGAACAATGGCTGTTTGGCGAAATGAAGAACGGCCTGCGCTATGCCGTGCGCGGCAACGGCGTGCCGCCCCAACAGGTTTCGATCCGGGTGCGCATTGATGCCGGGTCGCTGCACGAAAAAGACGCCGAACAAGGCTTTGCCCACCTGCTCGAACACCTGCTGTTCCGCGAAAGCAAATACCTTAAACAGGCTGAGGCGATTGCCGCATGGCAGCGGCTGGGCGCAACCTTTGGCAGCGATGCCAATGCTGAAACCAGCCCGACACATACCGCCTACAAGCTGGATATTCCCAATATTGATGATGCCAAGCTGGCCGAAAGTTTCAGGCTGCTGTCGGGCATGATCCGCGAACCGGTGCTGAATGATGCCAATGTTGCCGCCGAACGCCCGATCGTGCTGGCTGAAAAGCGTGAACGCGGCGGGGCGGGGTTGCGGATCGCCGATCTGACCCGGCAGACCTTCTTTGCCGGACAGCGGCTCGCCGCGCGCAATCCGATCGGCACTGATGAAACTCTGCGGGCCGCCAACGGCAAGGACGTCAAGGCGTTCTATGATCGCTGGTATCGTCCGGAAAACGCCGTGATCGTGGTCGTGGGCGATGCTGATCCGATGGTGTTGGCAGGGCTGGTTGAACAGTGGTTCGGTGACTGGGAAGGCAAGGGCAAACCCGGTGTCACACCCGATTTCGGCGATCCGGTTGCGCCCGCAGCCGCGCCTGAAAACCCGGTCGAAGGCACCCCGATTGGTGAACTTGCGGTGGGGGTTGAACCCGATCTGCCGCGCAGCCTGACCTATGCGGTTATGCGGCCGTGGCGACAGGTTGAAGATACCATCGTCTATAATGAAGGCCTGCTGATCGATGCGGTTGCGCAGGCGATCATCAACCGACGGCTTGAAGCGCGCGCGCGCGGCGGGGGCAGTTTCCTCTATGCGCAGGTGCAGCAGGACGACGTTTCGCGTTCAACCGATGCGACCTTTGTCACCTTTGCACCGCTGACAAGCGATTGGCAGGCGGCGCTTGCCGATGTGCGCAGCGTCATCGCCGACGCGCTGACCAATCCGCCCACGCAGGAGGAGATTGACCGCGAAGCCGCCGAATTCGACGTGGCGTTCGCCAATCAGGTCGAACAGGAAAGCGTGCAGTCAGGCTCTGACCTTGCCAACAACCTCGTCAACGCGGTCGATATCCGCGAAACCGTGGCTGCGCCGGACGTGGTGCTCAATGTGTTTCGCGGGATGACGGCGCGGCTCAATCCCGATGAAGTGCTGGCGCGCACCAAAGCGCTGTTTGACGGCACCGTCACGCGGTCGGTCTATGTAACGCCCACGCCGGGCGAAGCTGACGCCGATATGCTGCGGCTGGCCTTGGCGCGCGAAGCGGTGGTCGATGGCAGTGCCAGGCTGGCAGCGCAGACGATTTCGTTCGACGAACTTCCCCCGGTCGGCGAACCGGGCATCATTACCGAGCAAAAGCCGCTTGGCCTGCTTGATGTCGAACAGATCGATTTCGCCAACGGCGTAAAGGCGCTGGTGTGGGCCAATGATGCCGAACCCGGCCGGGTGACGGTGCGTGTGCGGTTTGGCGCGGGCTACCGGGCATTCGACAAGGATAGCGCAGTCTATGCTGCGCTGGGCGAGGCTGCGTTGATCGGATCAGGGCTTGGCGAACTGGGCCAGAACGAAATTGACCGGCTGGCAACCGGGCGCAAGCTCGGGTTCGATTTTGGCATTGATGAAGCAGTTTTCACTTTCACCGCGCAAACCCGGTCGGAAGACGTGGCCGATCAGCTATACCTGTTCGCGGCCAAGCTGGGGATGCCGCGCTGGGACAAGGATCCGGTGATCCGCTCCAAAGCTGCGGCAGAACTTGCCTACAACACCTATTCGACCAGCCCCGGCGGCATTCTCAACCGTGATCTGGAATACCTTGTCACCGGAGGCGATCAGCGGTTTGCGACGCCCAGTCCGGAGGCTTTGCGCAACGTCACCCCCGAAGGCTTTCGCGCGGTGTGGGAGCCATTGCTCAAACAAGGCCCGGTCGAGGTGCTGGTGTTCGGCGAATTTGATCAGCCCGCGGTAATCGAGCAGCTGCGGCTGACCTTTGGTGCCTTGCCGCCCCGCGAACCGATTGCGCCCGATGTGGCCGCGCGGGTGCCGTCGTTCGCGGTGGCGGGTGATCGTCCGGCCATCGTCACCCATCGCGGCGATGCCAATCAGGCCGCCGCTGTGGTCGCATGGCCCAGCGGGGGCGGGGTTGATGCCTTACGCGAAGGCCGCCAGCTTGAAATTCTCACCCAGCTGTTCAACAACCGCCTGCTCGAAGCGCTGCGCGAACGTGCCGGGGCCAGCTATTCGCCGCAGGTGTTTTCGCGCTGGCCTGCGGATATTGCCAGCGGCGGACGGATCACGGCGCTGGCGCAGCTGGAGCCGGAATTCGTACCAGTATTCTTTGCCGAGGCTGACCGCATTGCCAAAGATTTGGCCGCCAATCCGCCCACAGCCGATGAATTGGAGCGAGTGACCGAACCGCTCGGTCAGCTGATCCGGCGCGCGTCGACGGGCAACCAGTTCTGGTTGTATAACCTCGAAGGCGCAGCCTTTGATCCACGGCGCGTGGGGTTGTTGCGCACGCTGCTGGCCGATTATTCGCAGACCAGCCCGCAGGTGATGCAGTTTCTGGCCGACCGCTATTTCGCCAACGGAGCGCCGTATCGCTTGGCGATCATTCCTGAGGGCCAGACCTTGGCCGAAGCGCCGGTTGGCGGGGCGAGTGCCGCTGGTGCCAGAGGGGGCATGACAGGCCGTTGATCGGCTCTGCCGCATAGTGTGGTCGGGAAATAAAGTTGTGCTACACGCCGTTGCGGCTTTACAATTCAATCGCGCCTCCTGTAGCGGGCGGCCCCGCGCGAACCTTGCGCGCCAAGCCATGAAAGAGTTTTGACTGTGCCGATGACCTGGACCCCGGATAGCTGGAAGGCTCACGAAGCGCGCCACCTGCCGCATTACGAGGATGCAGTCGAACTGGCAGCGGCAGAGCAAACCCTTTCGAACTATCCCCCGCTGGTGTTCGCGGGCGAGGCACGCGCATTGAAGGCCGATCTGGCCGATGTCGCCAATGGCCACGGTTTTCTGCTGCAAGGCGGGGACTGCGCGGAAAGCTTTGCTGAATTTCACCCCAACAACATCCGCGATACCTTCCGTGCGATTTTGCAGATGGCGGTGGTGATGACCTTCGCCAGCAAACGTCCAGTGGTGAAGGTCGGGCGGATGGCGGGCCAGTTTGCCAAGCCGCGTTCCGCCCCGACCGAAACGATCGATGGCGTGACCCTGCCAAGCTACCTTGGCGACAATATCAACGGGATCGAATTTGATCCTGTGTCGCGCCGCAATGATCCCGCGCGGATGGTGCGCGCCTATTCGCAGGCCGCCGCGACATTGAACCTGCTGCGCGCCTTCGCCAATGGTGGCTATGCCAACCTGCGCCAAGTCCACCAGTGGACGCTCGATTTCATGGGCCGCACCCCGTGGACCGAAAAGTTCAGCGAAATGGCCGACCGGATCGGCGAAGCGCTCGATTTTATGGAGGCTTGCGGGGTTGACCCTGCCACCGTCCCGCAATTGCAGGGCACCAGTTTCTACACCAGCCACGAAAGCCTGCTGCTGCCTTACGAACAGGCGATGACCCGGCAGGATTCGCTGACCGGGGATTGGTATGCGACCAGCGCGCATATGCTGTGGATCGGGGATCGCACCCGCTTCCCCGGCTCTGCGCATATCGAATATGCGCGCGGGATCGGTAATCCGCTGGGGATGAAATGCGGGCCGACCCTGGAACCGGACGCGTTGCTGGCGCTGCTGGACGAACTCAACCCCAAACGCGAGGCGGGGCGGATCACGCTGATCAGCCGGTTCGGGCATGACAAGGTTGAAGACGGCCTGCCGCGGCTGGTGCGCGCGGTGGAGCGGGAAGGGCATCCGGTGGTGTGGAGCTGCGATCCGATGCACGGCAACGTGGTGAAATCCGACACCGGCTTCAAAACCCGCCCGTTCGACCGCATCCTGCGCGAAGTGAAGGGCTTTTTCGCGGTGCATCGCGCCGAAGGTACGCACCCCGGCGGCATCCATATCGAAATGACCGGGCAGGACGTGACCGAATGCGTCGGCGGCGCGGTGGCAATCACCGAGGAACGCCTTGGCGATCGCTATCACACCCATTGCGACCCGCGCCTGAATGCGGAACAATCGCTCGAACTGGCGTTTCTGGTTGCAGAAATGCTCAATGAAGCGGCGGGTGAACGTGATGCCGGGATCAGCGCCAACGCGGCCTGAACACGGCGCGCTGCGGCTTTGAATTGTCACCGCCTGCGGGTAGTGGCGGATATGCTGAAGCAAGGCGGTAACAGGAGACGTGCGTGCCTCGTGGCGAACGGCAAAATCCCATCAGCGGCGCAGATGCGGCAACATTCGGCGATAGTTTTCGCGCCACCCGCGCGCTGACCGAGGCGCTGGTTCGCCCGCTCAGCGATGCCGATGCCAGCCTGCAATCGATGGAGGATGCCTCTCCTGCCAAGTGGCACCTCGCGCATACGACGTGGTTCTGGGAGACGTTCCTGCTACGCGATTATGCGCCGGGTCATCGGCTGTGGCGCGAAGACTGGCCGTTCCTGTTCAATTCCTATTACGAGGCGGAGGGCGCGCGGATGGCGCGGGGGCAGCGCGGGATTCTGTCGCGCCCGACGCTGACCGAGGTGCTGGAATGGCGCGCAGCGGTGAATGACGCGATGACGCTGCTGCTGGATGATCCGGCGCTCAGCGGTCTGATCGCATTGGGCGTTGCGCATGAACAACAGCACATCGAATTGCTGCTGACCGATATCAAACACGCGCTGTTCCAGAACCCGCTTGGCCCGGCGATGTGGGATGGCGCAGCGCCTTCCGCAGCGCCTACTGCGGCGATGGGCTGGCATCACCACCCCGGCGGGATCGCGCTTGTCGGCCACGAAGGTGACGGCTTCGCCTTTGACAATGAAGGCCCGCGTCACCGCGTGTTGATTGAACCGTTTGCATTGGTTGACCGCTTGGTGACCAATCGCGAATGGGATGGCTTCATCGCTGACGGCGGCTATCGCGATGCGCGGCTGTGGCTGTCTGATGGCTGGGGCTGGGTGCAGGCGCAAGGCATAGCCGCGCCGCTGTATTGGCGTGACGATCAGCATTTCACCCACCAAGGCTGGCAGCCGCGCGATGCCAATGCGCCGGTCAGCCATATCTCGTATTATGAAGCTGATGCCTTTGCCACCTGGGCGGGGCACCGCCTGCCGACCGAGTTCGAGTGGGAGACGATAGCGGCCAGCCATGATCCCGCCGCTGGCAATCAGCTTGATGGGGCCACGCCGCCACTCCCGCAGGGCGGGCAAAACCTGTTCGGTGATTGCTGGCAGTTCACCCGCTCAGCCTACCTGCCCTATCCCGGCTTTCGCATCGCCGAAGGAGTAGTGGGCGAATATAACGGCAAATTCATGAGCGGGCAGGTGGTGCTGCGCGGAGCAAGCTGCGCCACGGTGCGCGGTCATTCACGCGCGTCCTACCGCAATTTTTTCTATCCCCAGCAGCGCTGGCAATTCACCGGCCTGAGGCTGGCCAAGGATGTTTGAGATGACGACGAATAAAGGGCTGAAGCTGGTTGAGCGCGATTCCGCCGGGGTTGATCGCGCCTTCCGCGCCGATGTGCTGGCAGGGCTGGCCGAACCACAAAAAGCAATCCCGGCGCGCTGGTTCTATGATGATGTCGGATCGCAACTGTTTGAAGATATCACCCAGCAGCCCGAATATTACCCGTCCCGCGCCGAAACCGAAATCCTGACCGAGCGCGCGGGCGCGATGGCCGATTTGATCGGGCCGAGGCGGGCGGTGGTGGAGTTTGGCTCTGGCTCTTCGGTCAAGACTCCGCTGCTATTATCCGCGATTGCGCCATCGGCCTATGTTCCGCTTGATATCGCGGGCGATTTTCTGCGGGCAGCGGCGGCTGATCTGGCGGCGAAGTTTCCGGGCCTCCCGGTTTACCCGGTTGAGGCTGATTTCATGCGCCGGGTTGAATTGCCCGGCGCGGTTGCAGACCTGCCCAAGCTCGGCTTTTTCCCTGGATCGACCATCGGCAACATGATCGCGCGCACTGCCACTGATCTGCTGCGTTCGATGCGCGAAACGCTGGGTGAAGGCGCGCTGCTGTTGATCGGCATGGATCTGGTCAAGGACGAAACGCTGTTGAAGGCCGCCTATGATGATGCGGCGGGGGTCACGGCAGCGTTCAACCGCAACCTTCTTACCCGGATCAACCGTGAGCTTGCGGGCGATATTCCGGTCGACCAATTCCGCCACGAAGCGCGCTGGAACGATACATTCGCGCGGATCGAAATGCACTTGGTCGCCGCCGCCGACATGACGTTCACGATCAGCGGGCAGCGCTTTACGCTTCGCAGCGGGGAAAGCATCCACACCGAAAACAGCCACAAGTTCACCCGCCGTTCGGCCCAGATGCTGTTGGCGAGCGCGGGGTGGGAACCGCGCGCGCGGTGGGCCGATAGCGCAGGGCAATTCCTGCTATTGCTGGCCGAAGCGTGTCCGCCACGCTCGGCCCCCTGAAACCCTCGGCCCTTTCGATCGCGTGCCGATGCCGTGCGGCGCGTTACGTTTCCGCTGGGCAATACCGCGCAACATATTCGCCGTGCCCCGGCATATGCTGCACCAGATAGCGGATCGATTTCTCCATCTCGTCGGCTTCCTCGCGGGTCTTGGCCGGATCAAGCGCGTCGGTCATCGCATTGCGCCCGCCCATTTGGATCCCTTGACCCATCATCACCGCCGCCCAGCTGGTTTCGGTGAACAATTCATCCTCTTCGCGGAAGATCTGGCCGTTGGCTTTGAATATCTCGATCTTCTCGGTCAGCGATTCGGGCACTTCCATCGTGCGAACGTAGTTCCAGAAATCGGAATCGTCCCGCGATGTGGCGTTGTAATGCAGGATCAGAAAG
This sequence comes from Alphaproteobacteria bacterium, assembly GCA_018830415.1. GTDB lineage: Bacteria > Pseudomonadota > Alphaproteobacteria > Sphingomonadales > Sphingomonadaceae > Erythrobacter. Next base: position 20,592 of record JAHJSJ010000280.1, read on the forward strand.
TCGCGGATGCGGCCATATTCTCGCGCGGTCAGGCGGTTGAAGGCATCTTCCTGCGCCTGCGTGATGCCATCCAGCGACAACAGTGAAATCAGCTTGTCGATCCCGGTATTGACGAGGTGGATCGAGGTGGATTCGAGCGGCTCCATGAAGCCCGCCGCCAGCCCGAGCGCGACCACGTTCTTGTTCCAGAACTTCTTGCGCCGGCCGGTAACGAAGCGCAGGAAATTAGGCTCAGCCTGCGGTTTGCCCGCGATATTGCCGACAAGGATGTCGAGCGCTTCCTGATCCTCCATGAAGCTGGAACAATAGACGTGCCCATTGCCGTTGCGGTGTTGCAGCGGCACCTGCCATTGCCAGCCGGCGCGCTGTGCGGTGGCGCGGGTGAAGGGCGGGGGCGGGCTGCCATCTTCGCGCTGGCAGGGCAGCGCAACCGCGCGGTTGCACGGAAGGTAATGGCTCCAGTCATCATAGCCGGTCTGCAACGCCTGTTCGATCAGCAGCCCGCGAAAGCCTGAGCAATCGATGAACAGATCGCCTGCGAATTGCTGCCCATCATCCAGCGTGACGGTGGTAGCAAACCCGGTTTCGCCATCCAGCGCGACATCAGCGATCCTGCCTTCCTGCCGCACCACGCCGCGCGCTTCCGCAAAGCGCCTGAGAAAAGCGGCATAGCGGGTCGCATCGAGGTGATAGGCGTAATTGACCGGCGGCAGATCGTCGCGCGCGAAATCCTGCGTGCGGGCGAACTTGCCGAAATAGGCGGCCATTGTTTCAAGGTTGAAAACCTGGATCGGGCGCTTGTCTCCCGCGTTCGCCATGCGGTGCCAGACATGGTGAAACGAAATCCCGCCCATGGTATACCCATAAGCGCCGAAGGGGTGAATATAGCTGTCGCCGATGCGGTTCCAGTTTTCGAACTGAATGCCCAGCTTGAACGTGCCGCCGACCGCGGCGAGCATTTCGGCTTCGTTGACGCCGAGCAGATCGTTGAAGCCGACGAAAGGTGGAATCGTTGCCTCACCCACGCCAACCGTGCCGATCGCTTCGGATTCGATCAGCGTGATTTCTACAGGCCGACCAGCCTTGATCCGCGACAGCGCAGCGGCTGCCATCCACCCGGCTGTGCCCCCACCAACGATGATTATACGTTGAATTTGCATGATTTCCTCAATCCCGACCGTGCGCTCGGCGGCTATTATCGCGTGTTTCCCCGGTCTCGCCAAGTGTTGCAAGAATGCAATAGGGCGTAGAGATTTCAAGTCTTGAGAACGCTCTCAAGATGCGTTACAAACGTCGCGTCAACACCCAGTGATCGGCACGAATCTATCACGGGACAAGGGGAGGTCTGAAATATCATGCAATTCGCACCGGTTGCGCCGTCGCGGCGTATTTTTGCTCTTGGCACCGCGTCGTGCCTCGCCTTGTCGGCGGCACTCGCCTCGCCCGCGATTGCGCAGGATGCAAGCGCAGACGAGCCGCCTGCTGAAGACGTTGCTGCAGCGGAGCCGGCAGCTGGCGAGATCATCGTTTCGGGCTTCCGCGCCGCGTTGCAATCGGCGCAGAATATCAAGCGTAATGCTGACACCTTTGTTGACGTAATTACCGCCGAAGATATCGGCGCACTGCCGGATCGTTCGGTTGCAGAAGCTTTGCAGCGCGTGCCGGGCGTGAATATCGGGCGTTTCGAAAAGCCGTCCGACCCTGACCGTTTCTCGGTCGAAGGCACCGGGGTGATCGTGCGCGGTCTGCCGTTCGTGCGTTCGGAACTGAACGGCCGCGACATCTTCTCCGCCACGGGTGGTACCGTTCTCAGCTTCAACGATGTCTCGCCCGAACTGCTGGGCCGGGTCGAAGTGTTCAAGAACCTCACCGCCGACATGGTCGAAGGTGGGATTGCGGGCACCGTGAACCTCGTCACCCGCAAACCGCTCGATCGGCGCGGCACCCATATCGCGGGCACGATTGAAGGCAATTACGGCGATCTTGCCGAAGAATGGTCACCGGGCGTCTCGTTCAATGGGTCAACCACGTTTGAAACGGGCGCAGGCTCTTTTGGTGTGCAGTTCGGCTATGCCAATTCAGAGCTGGTCAGCCGCACCGATGCCTCGCAATTGGGCGATCCGTGCTTCCGCGCGCCAAGCCTTGATGGGCCGTGCATCCGGGTCGTGCCGGTGAATAGTGGCGGCTTTGACGGTGATCCTGTGTTTGACGAAGCCAATTTCCCGCCAGCGGGGTCGGTCGTGGTGCCCAAGGGTGCGGGCGTGCGGACGACCGAGTTGGAGCGTGACCGTGAAGCATTTTCAGGGGTGCTCCAGTACGAAAGCCCCGGCGGAGATTTCCTCGTCACCTTCGAATGGCTGCGCGCCGAAACCAGTTTTGATACTGATGAAGCGGCAGCGATTGCGCTGGTCAATGATGATCTGCTGTTCCCGGTTCCGGCGGCAGGCAGCACGTTCGAATTTGATGAAAACGGTATTTTCCAGCGCGGCATTCTCAGTCAGCGGATCGGTGACGCATTCGCCACCCCGTTCGGGCGCGGCGGGATTCCGCTCGAACTGCTGCGGTTTCAGCGCTTCACCGATTCGACGACCGAAGATTTCTCGATCGACATTGACTGGAGCGTCACTGACCGGTTTCGGGTGAATTTCGAAGCCCAGCGGATCGACTCTGACCTGGAGCAGGATTCGATCATTGGCACGATGAGCACATGGGCGAATGTTGCGATTGATGCGAGACGCAGCACGCCGCAGGTCGAATTCCTGGCGCCTCCGGGATCACCCAGTGATTTCTTCACCAGCGGTGAAAACACCTTCTTCTGGTTCCTGCTCGACAGCAAGGCGCGTAATGAAGGCCAGCTTGATAGCCTGCGGCTTGATGCCGAATATGACATCAGCGACGAAGGGTTCTTCAAAACGGCCAAATTTGGTGCGCGCTGGTCGGATCGTGACCGGGTAACGCGCGACACCAATTTCAGCACTTGGGGCAATCTGTCTGCTCCGTGGACGGGTCGTGCGGGCTGCGCGCCGTGGAATGCCGGGCCGGGCTGTGCAGCCACCGGCGGGTTTCAACCGGGACGTTTCTTTACCGGACTTCCGGGGCAGGATTTTGCGATTGCAGGCGGGGCCTTTGTCGATGATTTCCCCGATGCGGCGAACTTGCGCACGCCGTTTGACGATGGCTTTCAGCGTGGCAGCGCACCAGCACCCTTGCCGGGTGGCGGGTTCTTCTTTGGCGGCGATGATTTGCTCGGCGAATACCTGTCGGGCCTGTCAGAAGAACAAGCGCGCGAAATCAATACTTTTTCACAGACGCCCAACCCGTTTTTTGGCGTCAACAACCGCACCTTTAACAATGCAGTGACGGGTGAGGTAACGCCGTGCGATCCGTTCTGCACGCCTGAAATTTCGGCCGTGTCTGAGATTACCAGAGCCGCCTATGGCCGGATCGATTATGGTACTGATTTCAGCAATGGCTGGAAACTGATCGGCAATTTCGGCCTTCGTTATGTGGAAACCGAAGTCAAGACCGCCGGGATCATCGGCTTTCCGAACGGCGCATTTTTTGATGACGTGGGCGCGGGCGGCAATGGTGACGGGGTGGTGCAGGTTTCCGAAGTCGAGGAATCCTGTGGTCGCGCACCTCCGGGCAACATTCCGGGGTTCTGCGGGCTATCGCCTGCGCGGCTCGCTGAATTTGCCGCAGCGCATACAGGGGAGGTGGTCATTGATGATCGGGATGTCACGTTTGATAACTGGCTGCCCAGCTTTAATGCACTGCTTGATGTCGGTGGCGGGTTGTTGTTCCGTGGAGCAGTATCGAAGGGGCTGAGTCGACCCGATCTGGGCGCGTTCCGATCTGGCGGTGCGATTGGCGATAATACCGGTGATTTGCTCGCTGGTGGTACGCTGGAAACCGGCCCATTGTTCCAATTATCTACCGGCAACCGCAATTTGCGTCCGATTGAATCATGGAACTACGATCTTTCCATCGAATGGTATTTCGATAGGGTTGGATCGTTGACGCTTAACGGGTTTATCAAGGACATCAGCGGGATTGTTGATAACGGGTTTGCCCTGGTCAACTTCGTCAGCCCGGGCGGATCGTCGCTTGATGTTGAGGTCAATGGCCCGGTCAATTCGCAGAACGGCACGCTGAAGGGCGTGGAAATCGCTTATCAGCAGACCTATGATTTCCTGCCGGGTGTGCTCAGCGGCCTGGGGACGCAGTTGACCTATACCTATGTTGATGGTGGCGGTTTCAGCAATACTGATCTTGCCGGGACGCTCGGCCCGTTTGCTCCGGGTCAGCCGCTGGCGGGTATTTCCAAGAGCACGATCAATGCCACGCTGTTCTATGAAAAGGATTGGTTGTCGGCCCGTGCGGCCTATAACTGGCGATCAGCATTCCTGATCACCCCGCGCGATGATATCTTCCCGTTCTCGCCAATTTGGGGCGAATCGACCGGGCAGCTGGATGCGTCGATCTTTGTAACGGTGATGGACGGGGTGAAGCTGGGCGTGCAGGGTGTGAACCTGCTGGATGAGGTAACGCGCACCAGCCAGGTGATCGACTTTGACGGAACCAGGGTGACGCGATCGGCGTTCCGCAACGATCGCCGTTACACCTTCCTTGCGCGGTTTGATTTCTGACGAGGAAATAGTGATGATAACAGGGCCGCTTAAAGCAGGAATGCTGGCAGCGGCCCTGCTCCTGTTCGCGGGGTCGAGTGCCGCCGAGGCTCCGGTAGCCCTCGCCCCGTTGGAAGGGGCCGGGTGGGAGCTGGCGTGGGCCGACGAATTCGATGGCGACAGCCTCGACCGCAGCAAGTGGACGCCCGAGGTGTCGTGCTGGGGCGGGGGCAATTTCGAACGCCAATGCTACACTGATCGGCCCGAAAACATCGCGGTCGAAGGCGGGATGCTGCTGCTCAAAGCGCGCAAGGAACGTTTCACCGGCCCGGCGCGTCCGCCTGAAATTGCCGAAAATCCCAACCCTCAGCTGACCCAAAGCTACACCTCGGGCAAGGTGCGCACGCGCGGGCTGCACGCGTGGCGTTATGGCCGGATCGAAGTGCGCGCCAAGGTGCCGCCGGGGCAGGGCCCGTGGTCTGCGGTGTGGATGATGCCTGATGCCGACGCCTATGGAAGATGGCCGCTATCGGGTGAGATCGACATCCTTGAGGCGGTCAACATTGGTGCCAAGTGCAAGCTGTGCGATGGCGGCCGGGGTGAAAACCGCACGATCAGCGCGCTGCATTTCGGTGATCTGCCGCCGCGCAATCGCTTGGTCGATGGCCGCACCACGCTGCCCGATGGGGCGTTGCCGTCAGACGATTTCCACGTCTATGCGGTCGAATGGGGCGAAGGTCTGATCCGGTTCCTGGTCGATGACCGTGTCCATCTGACTGTTACCGCAGATCAATGGGATAGCGCATCGCCGCTCGCCCTTGGCAATGCTGCGGCACCGTTCGATCAGCCGTTCTATGTCATGGCTAACCTGGCCGTGGGCGGACGCCTGGCAGAAGAAAACAACGCCAAGGGGGTTGCAGCCAAGAGCTTTCCCGCGCAATTCGCTATCGATTGGATCAGGGTTTACCAATGCGCCGAAGATCCCGATCGGGGGCGCGCGTGCATGCGGTAGGCAGGACGGGAATGGATGCGTAATGGCGCGGGTGCGCAAAGCAGTCACGATCAAGGACGTGGCCGGGGATGCGGGCGTCTCGCTTCAGACGGTTAGCCGGGTGGTCAACGGCGGGCCGAACGTGCGCCCGCAATTGCGCGACAAGGTGCGCGCTTCGATTGAACGGCTGGGCTATGTCCCCTCACTCGCCGCGCAGCGGATGAGCGGGTCGCGTTCCTACATCATTCTTGCCATCAATGACCGCGAACGCACGCTGGCCGACTGGAGCGAGCGGCGCGGCACCGACTGGGTTGACCAGATGTTGCTGGGCGGGATTTTGACCTGTTCCAAGCACGGCTACCGGATGATGGTGGAGCTGGTCGATACCCATTCCGATCATGTCGAACGCGAATTGGGCGCGGCGATTTCCGCGCTTCAGCCCGACGGCGTGATCCTGACCCCGCCACACTCGGAAAACCGGCTGATTACCGAATTGCTGGCCGCGCGCGCGATTCCGTTTGCGCGGATCGGATCGAATGCGCCGGGGCCGGGAATCCCGCTGACAATGGGCGATGAAGGTGCTGCGCATCTCGCCGCCAGCCGGTTGATCGAGCTCGGCCACCGGCGCATCGCGATGATCGCGGGGCCATCGCAATACAGCCTGAGCGCCTGGCGCATCGATGGCTGGCGGCGCGCGCTGGCCGATCATTCCATCCCCAGCGAAGGCCTGCTGGAGGTGGGCGATTTTGGCTATGAATCGGGCACCCGCGCGGCGCGCGCGCTGCTTGATCGCAACCCCGATCTTACCGCGATCATCGCCAGCAGCGACCAGATGGCGCTTGCCGCGCTCGAAGTGGCGCGTGATCGCGGGCTGAATGTACCGCGCGATCTTTCGCTGATTTCCTTCGACAACACCCCGATCGTGCGCTTCTCTCAGCCGCCGTTGACGGCCATCGATCAGCCAATTGCCGAAACGGTTTCGCGCGCGGTCGAACAGTTGATCGCGCGCGGTGAAGACAGCGATAGCGACACGGTGATCGAAGTCGCTGCGGCGCTGGTTGAACGTTCCTCCATTGCGCCTGCGCCGGGCACAGCTTGATCGCGCCTTTCGTCGTTTTACCGGAACGCCAGCCGCGCTGGTTCCTTGTGCTGTTCGCGCTTGCTGCCGCAGGGGGCGCGGTGGCCTATGTCCCCTTGCTGACGGTGCTGTTGCCGCAGCAGATCGTCAAACTGCAGGGCGGCGAAGATGTCGCCGCGCTGGCGCAGGTGGCGTTTCTGGGCGCGGTCATGGCCAGCCTTGCCAATATCGCCGTGGGGATGTTGAGTGACCGCAGCCAAACGCGCCGCCCCTGGATCATCGCCGGGCTGATTGCATCCAACATGGCGCTGATCGCTGTCGGCAAGGCAGGCTCGATCGCTGAACTGGTGCTGCTGATCATGGCGTGGCAGGTGGCGCTCAACCTGATGCTCGCGCCGCTGATGGCGTGGGCGGGGGATTGTTTCCCCGATAGCCAGAAAGGCGTGCTGGGCGGGGCATTGGCGCTGGCCCCGGCGCTGGGGGCGATTGCAGGATCGGTGGTGACAATTGCCGGGCTGGTTCCGCCCGATGCGCGGCTGGGGCTGGTGGCGCTGCTGGTGACGGTGCTGGTGCTGCCCGCCGTATTGTTGGGCGGTGGCAGAGCGCGCGCTGAACTGATGCAGCCGGTAAAAATGGCTGGCGATCCGCTGCGGCTGCGTGATCGGGTGGTGGTGCGGATGTGGGCCGCGCGGCTGCTGGTGCAGGTGGCAGAAGGCGGGATGTTTGCGTTTCTGCTCTATTGGCTGCGTTCGCTGGCGCCCGACTATCCTGAAAACGGCGCGGCCAATATCTTCAGCATCGTGCTGGTCTGCGCGGTGCCGCTGTCGTTGTTGCTGGGTCGCTGGTCGGATCGGCACGGACGCCCGGTGCAGCCGCTGGTCGCCTGCGCGCTGCTGTGCACTGCCGGGATGCTGGTGATGGCGGCGGCAGGCACGCTGGAAATGGCGATTGCTGGCTATGTCTTGTTCGGACTTGCGGCGGCGATATTCCTTGCGCTTCATTCCGGCCAGACATTGCGCGTGCTGCCCGCGCCGCAGCATCGCGGGCGCGATCTTGGGCTGTTCAACCTTACCAACACCGTGCCGGGTATGGTGATGCCGTGGCTGACAGTGCTGCTGGTGCCCGGCTTTGGTTATTCGGCGCTGTTTGTGTTGTTCGCGGCCCTGTCGCTGATGAGCGCCGCATTGCTCACCGCTGTAATGCGCCGCGCGTAAAGCTTGCGCTTGATACTTGCCAAAGCGGGTGTGGCTCGGCATAAGTTGATAACGTTCTCAAAATGACACGGCCTTGGGAGGGGCTGGCTTAATGATACGACAATTGCTGGGGCGGTTGGCCTGCGGTGCGGGGTCAGCTGCAATTGGGGCTGCGTTGTTGGCGGGATGCGCGGGTGCGCCGCCGGTCGAAGTAAGCGGCAGCAACGCTGCCGTTCAAGCAGGCGCGAACGCGCCCGAAGCGCTGCTTGCGCGTATGAGCCTTGAACGCAAGGTTGCGCAGTTGGTGATGCCCGATATCGGATCAATCACGCCGGACGACGTGCGGCAATACCGGTTCGGCACGATCCTCAATGGCGGCAATTCCGGCCCCGGCGGGGATGATAAGGCGCCCGCGAGCGACTGGCTGCGTCTGGCTGACGAATATTGGGAAGCCTCCACCGCGCCGCTGCCGGGCGGCGAACCGGTGATCCCGGCGGTCTGGGCTACCGATGCGGTGCACGGCCATGCCAATGTGATCGGCGCGACGGTGTTTCCCCACAATATCGCGCTGGGCGCCACGGGCGATGCTGATCTGATCCGCCGGATTGGCGCGGCGACGGCGGTCGAGATTGAAGTCACCGGGATCGACTGGACATTTGCCCCCACCATCGCGGTGGCGCGTGATGATCGCTGGGGCCGGACATACGAAAGCTATTCCGAAGACCCGGCGCTGGTCAGCCGTCTTGGCGCGGCGATGGTCGAAGGGCTACAAGGCCGTCCGGGCGAACCGGGGTTCCTTGGCGCGGGCAAGGTGGCGGCGACGGCCAAGCATTTCTTTGGTGACGGCGGCACCGCGCAGGGCGTCGATCAGGGCGATGTCA
>JAHJSJ010000281.1 GCA_018830415.1 Alphaproteobacteria bacterium
CGGATCGATGATGAACACCGAACGCACCGCCGCCGTCTCGCTCTGATCGGGGTGGATCATGTCATAGAGCTTGGCGATTTCCAGATCAGCATCAGCCACGATCGGGAAAGTCAGCGTCACGCCCTGCGTTTCGTCGACATCCTTGACCCAGGTGAGGTGTTCTTCAACCGTGTCGGTCGACAGGCCGAGCGGCTTGGTGTTGCGCTTGTCAAATTCGGCGGCAAGGCGCGCGGTCATGCCCATTTCGGTGGTGCAAACCGGGGTAAAATCGGCCGGATGGCTGAAAAAGAACACCCAACTGTCGCCTGCCCAATCGTGCAGACTGATTTCGCCGGTGGTGGTGGCGACGGTGAAGTCGGGGGCGGTATCGCCGATGTGAAGGCTCATTACGTATACTCCTTTGCGTTGATGCAACCGCTTTAGCAGGAGATGCGATTCGCGTATAACTCAATTACTCATTTTATGAAATCGATTTTTTAATTCAGCGCTAGGGAGCGGTGAGATTGTGTGTTTTCGGCAAATTCAGTAGTTCTCGCCGCATTTCACATATAGATTTTTGATATTGATGCGTTCTTCAGATCATCCCGCGCGCGTCCAATGGATCGCCAGGCCCCGGCTCCTCACCAGTATCGAGCGCCAATTCAGCAAAGGCGCTGTCCTGCGACAGGAACACCCGGCCCGACAGATCATCAAGAAAGTGCGCGCGCCCTAGCCGGTCCATCACCGGGCCTTTCACTTCCGACAGGTGCAGTTTCACACCCCCGTCGGCAAGCCGGTGGTTGATCGCCTCAAGGCTTTCCAGACCCGAGGCATCGATCGCGTTGACCGCGCTGCACATCAGCACCACGTGCCGCAGCGGCGGGCGATCCGCGACCTGTTCCAGCACATATTCCTCCAGCCAGCGGGCATTGAGATAGGTCAGGCTTTCATCGATTCGGATTGACAGCAGGTGCGGCAGGGTCAGCACCTTGTGGCGTTCGACATTGCGGAAATGCTCGGTACCCGGCACCCGCCCGACAATCGCCGCGTGGGGTCGGCTGGCGCGCCACAGATACAGCAGCAGGCCCACCGCCACCCCGGCGATCACCCCCAACTCCACCCCGGCAAGCAGCGTGATTACGATGGTCGCGGCATGGGCGGCGAAATCGGCCTTGGAATAGGCCCAAAGCAGCCGGGGTGTCTTGAAATCGACAAGGCTCAGCACCGCCACGATGATCGTTGCTGCGAGCGTCGCGTTAGGCAGGTGGAACAATAGCGGGGTGAGGAACAGGCTGGCGAGCGCAATGCCCACCGCCGTGAAGGCGCCCGCCGCCGGGGTCTGCGCGCCCGCATCAAAATTCACCACCGAACGCGCAAAGCCGCCGGTTACCGGATAGCCGCCCGACAGCGCCGAAGCGATGTTCGATGCGCCAAGGCCAATCAATTCCTGATCGGGCGCAATCCGCTGACGCCGCTTGGCCGCAAGCGTCTGCGCGACCGAGACGCTTTCGACGAACCCGATCACCGAAATCAGCAACGCGGGCACCCACAAAGCCTGAATCAGCGCAAATTCGGTCGAAGGCAGGGTAAACGGTGGCAGGCCTTGCGGGATCGCGCCCACGGTCGAAACGCCGCGCGCCTCCAGCCCAAATCCGATCACGGCTAGGATCGTCACCGCCACCGCCGCCACCGGCCCGGCCTTGGCCGTCATATCGGCAGCGCGCGCAGGCATCCCAAAGCGTTGGAGCGCAGGCTTCAACCCCTTGCGCACCCAGAACAGGAACAGCGTCGCCGGAACGCCGATGGCGAGGGTGGCAAGGTTGGTGCTGCCTATCGCACCTGCCAGCCCGGATAGCATCTCCGGCCAGGTCTCACCCCCGGCCTTCACACCCAGAATGTGTTTCAACTGGCTGGTGGCAATCAGGATGCCGGAGGCCGAAATGAACCCGCTGATCACCGGGTGCGACAGCAGGTTGGCCAGGAACCCGAGCCGCAGCAGGCCCAGCACTGCCAGCATCACCCCTGACAGCGCGGCGAGCGTGACCGCCGCCTCCCAATATTCAGCCGTTCCCGGCGTAGCGATCGCGCCCACCGCGCTCGCCGTCATCAACGAAACCACCGCCACCGGGCCAACTGCCAACGTTCGGCTGGTGCCGAACACGGCATAGGCAAACAGCGGCAGGATCGAGGCATAAAGGCCGACCACCGGCGGCAATCCCGCCAGCATCGCATAGGCAAGGCTTTGCGGGATCAGCATGATGGTGACGATCACCGCCGCCATCAGATCACTGGTCAGGACGCCCCGATCATAGCTGCGCGCCCACGTCAGGATCGGGAAATAGCGTTGCAACATGGCGGGCCTATTGTGCGATCAGACCGCCGGGGCCAGCCAGCCACTCGCGCCCCTTGAGCATTCCGTTCCAGTAAATCCACGGCAGCAGATCAGCCTTGAGCATCCATGACAGGCGCGTAGGCTTTGTCCCGTCGACCAGCCATGTCGGAAAGCTGGGAGCAAGCTTGCCGCCATAGGCAAATTCGGCAAGCACGATCTTGCCGCGCTCCACTGTCAGCGGGCACGAGCCATAGCCGTCATATCCGGCCGTCGGCCCCTTGCAATCAAGCTGCCGCAGCGCGTTCACCGCCACCACCGGGGCCTGTTTGCGCGCAGCAGCCGCGGTCTTGGCATTGGGCATCGAACCTGCATCCCCAAGGCCAAACACATTGGGGTAACGCACGTGCTGCAAGGTATGCTGATCAACATCGGTGAACCCGCTTGCCGCTGCCAAGGGGCTGTCGGCAAGAAATTGCGGCGCGACCTGCGGGGGCACGACGTGGAGCATGTCGAAATCGACCGTCACTTCGCCCTCTGCCGCAGCGAAAGTCGCCTTGTGCGCGGGGCCATCTACCGCGACGAGATTATTGTTGAGCTCAAGATCAATGCCGTATTTCCCGACATATTCCATCAGCGCAGGCACATAATCGGCCACCCCGAACAGCACTCCGCCCGCATTGCGAAACTCGACCCCGATGTCGCCCAGCACGCCCGCGCGCCGCCAGTGATCGCAGGCGAGATACATCACCTTTTGCGGCGCGCCCGCGCATTTGATCGGCATGGGCGGCTGACTGAAAATCGCACGGCCTGCCTTCAATCCCTGCACCAGTTCCCAAGTATAAGGCGAAAGATCGCCGCGGTAATTGGACGTAACACCGTTCTGGCCAAGCGTCTGTTCAAGCCCCGCGATCTTCTCCCACGCAAGGCGAATGCCGGGGGCGACGATCAGCACATCGTAGGTCAAGGTGCTGCCATCGGCGAGCGTCACCTGATTATCGTCTGGCTGGAAACTGGCCGCAGCCTGCTTGACCCAGACCGCGCCCTTGGGGATCACGCTCTTCATCGGACGCAGCGTTGATGCAAGATCGAAAACCCCGCCGCCAACCATCGTCCAACCGGGCTGGTAGGCGTGGGTATCGGTCGGCTCGACAATTGCGACGTCGAGCCCCGGCCTGCGCCTCAGCATCGAAGCCGCAGCGGCAATCCCTGCCGCGCCGCCGCCGATGACGACGACCGTGTGTGATGAAATGCCCATTGTGATCCCTTCCCTCGTCCGGCCTTATCCGCCAGCTTCCATCCGTTCGGCAAGCGTCGACAAATCGTAACCGGCGGCCTGCGCGCGAGCGATGCGTTCTTCGGTTGACAGGCCGCCGGTATTGGCGAGCGCATCAAGCGTAATTGAACGCGTGCCAGTGCGGCAATAGCCGAGCACTTTGCCCGGCGTGCCGCGCCGGATTGCAGCAAAGGCGGCGACGGCAGCGGGTGGGAACAGGCCACCTGCAACCGGAATGTGGTGGAAGGCCAGCCCGGCGTCCTGCGCGGCGCGGCGCATATCATCCAGCGCGGGCTGCCCCGGCTCTTCGCCATCGGGGCGGTTGCAGATCACGGCGGTGAAGCCTCCGCCAGCCAGCGCCGCCATTTCATCGGGCTGCATCTGCGGAGCGACCGCAAAACTATCGTCCACCTTGCGAATTTCCATCATGCATGTCCTTCTATAAGGCGCACCGCGACCATCCCGGCGAGCATCGCAGCCACAAACACGGCGGCCGATACAGGTTCGATCACCAGCGCGGCAAAGCCCGGCCCCGGACACAGCCCAGCGATTCCCCAGCCGACCCCGAACAACGCCGATCCGCCGACCAGGCGAGGCGTGATGTCGCTGCGGTCGGGTAGTGCAAAGCCTTCGGCGAACCAGGGACGCAGCAACTTGCCCTGCACCAGCCACGCCGCCGCCATCACCAGCACCGCGCCGCCCATCACAAAGGCAAGCGTCGGATCCCACGCCCCAAACAGATCAAGAAAGCCGCGCACCCGCGCCGGATCGGTCATCCCGCCTAGCGCCAACCCGGCGCCGAAAATCGTGCCTGAAGCGAGCGGGACTAGCAGTTGGCGCACGTGCGTAGACCTAACAGCCGGTAAAGCGGGCAGAACGAGGCGAAACTGGTCAGAACGAAGACCCCCGCCACCACATAAGCGATGACCGCGAAGGTTCCGCTAATCGTCCCAGTCGCTGCAAGAGCAATCGCGATGACCGCGGCAATCAGGCGGATTATCTTATCGAGGGTTCCCATATTCTTTTTCATTATCGTGTCCTTTCAGAGCCATGCATTCATGATAGCGACAGTGGCGATGCCGGTGGCGATAAAGGTTGCGGTGGCGACCAGCGAACGTTGCGACAGGCGGCTCATCCCGCACACCCCGTGGCCGCTGGTGCAGCCGCCGCCAAGACGCGTTCCGATGCCGACAATCAGCCCGGCGATGGCGAGTTGCAGCGGCGCGGCAAAGCTGGCTTCAAGCCCGCCGGTCAGGCTGGCGACGATTAGCGCGCCCAATGGCAGGCCAACCAGGAACGCCCACGCGCCGAGCCGCGGCATCGAGCCTGCACCGATCCCGAAAGCCCGCGCAGCAATGCCGGAAACCCCGGCAATCCGCCCTGCCCCCAGCAGCATCAGCGCTGCGGAAAGTCCGATCAGCACCCCGCCCGCAAGCCCAGCAACCGGGGCGGCATCGGGGAAGCCCGGCAGGCTGATAGCCAGCAGGCTCATACCGCGTTGACCGGCAGTTTGAGGTAAGTGATGCCGTTGTCATCGGGCGGCGGCAGATGTCCGGCGCGCATATTGACCTGCACCGAAGGCAGGATCAGCCGCGGCATGTCGAGCGTCGCATCGCGCGCTTCGCGCATGGCGACAAATTCATCTTCGGTGATGCCGTCATGCGCGTGGATGTTACCCTCGCGCTCTGCCGCGACAGTGGTTTCCCAGACATATTCGCTGCGACCCTTGGGCAGATAATCATGGCACATGAACAGCCGGGTTTCGGGTGGCAGTGCCAGAATGCGCCGCAGCGATCGGAACAGCGTGCGCGCATCTCCGCCGGGGAAATCAGCGCGGGCAGTGCCGTAATCGGGCATGAACATCGTATCACCGACAAACACCGCCTCACCAACCACATAGGCAAGGCAGGCCGGAGTGTGCCCGGGAACGTGCATCACCGTCACCGGCACGTTGCCGATCGTGAACGTGTCGCCATCCTTGAACAAGGCATCGAACTGCGAACCGTCGCGTTCAAATTCGGTTCCGGC
>JAHJSJ010000282.1 GCA_018830415.1 Alphaproteobacteria bacterium
CGTCCGGGGAGGTGAATTATCACTATTGGCCGGCGCATCCTTTGTCCCGGCGGTCGACCGCTGGAAACGCGACACGTCGGCACCGGTCACGAAGGACGCAGTCTTGTCGATCGGACGGGCCATCGCAGCTTTCAGCAGTTTTTCTTCCTGTTCGGGCGAGGCATTGGCCGGGATCTGGACATCGCCTGAGGCAATCGCCCGTTCGAGTTCCGACTGGTTGTCCGCGATCGAACGCAGCGCCAGATTGATCGTGCCAAAGGTCTGGCCCACAGCAATCTTTTCAGCGATCTTGGGCGTCACTTCGAGCGTGACGGTGCGGAATTCGGTCACCACGGTCTTGCCGTCTTCGTCGGTGGTTTTTTCAGTGGTCTGGTCCGTGGCGAGCACACGCAGGTTGCGCACCATCGTTTCGGCAGCCCGCAGTGGTGGGCCATCGTCCATGCTTGGGATTTCCTGGCTCAACACCAGATCGACGCGGTCGCCCGGGAAGATGAACCCGGCAACCCCGGTCATCGCCGACACCGGCACTGTCACGGCGCGCATACCCGGCCCCAAGGCCGCAGCAAGGAAGCCGCGATCACCGGGGCTTACCAGCGATCCTTGCGTGACCGGTTCTCCAGCGGTGACGGGATAACGCACCACGGTGCCGATCAGCTTGTCCATGTCGGCTTCGCCGTCGATGAAATAGGCGTCCTGCACCAATTCTTTGGGCCAGGGCTGGAAACCCAGCGCATCAATGGTGATGATTGTGCCTGCGGGCAGAGCGCGCTTGGCCACGAGAACCCGTGGGCCGGTTGGCTGAGGGGCTGCCTCGGCTTTGGGTGCCCCGTCTCCGACGAAGATGCTCCGGGCGGCAAAGGCTGTTCCGATCGCAATGATCAGTGCGCCGAGCAGCAGAACCAGTTTCTTCCTATCCATGGCTTATATAGCCCCCTCGTAAATGCCCTGAGTTGGTCAGCGGGCAGGTATGGTTTCTGCGTGTAAGTCGCGACTGGTTAAAATCGGGTTCACAACGGCGGAGCCGCCACTGCGGCACCCGGCAAATAGTTGGCGGCCAGCACCCACAGCCCGCCAAACGCGATGGCCACGCCATAGGGGATCGCCATCCGTTCTTTTTGCCGGCGCGCGGTGTACCAGAAGAACATCACAATGGTCAGCACGCCCCCGGCGATCGCCATGATCACCAGCAACTGCATGAACAATTCGGGCCGCACCCACAGCGCCAGCACGGTGAGCAGCTTCACATCGCCGCCGCCCATCGCCTTTAGCGCAAACAGTCCGGCCAGTAGCGCGAACGCGGCGAGCGCCATGCCAAGCTGGATCGCAACATCGGGCCACAGGGACAGGTCGCTTGACCACCAGAACAGCGGCGCCGCCAGCGCAATCGCACCGTTCAGCCAATTGTCGATCTGACGCCGGCGGATGTCGGTAAATGCGGCCACCACCAGCGCAATTGCCAAGGCGATCAGCAGTCCGTAGGAAATGGTGTTCGTCAACATTGTGCCCCCAAAGTTGCCGTGCGATGCGCACGGGCGGCCCTTCATGGGGGACATTGCTACAGCTTATGACTTACCAAATAGTAACCATGCTGGGAGGCTGGCCATTCACGATAATCCAACAAGCGCGGCAACGGACAGGAGAGCGATCCCCGCTGATGCGCGTGAGAGCACCTGGCAGGCAGCCGATGGCCATGCGATCCGGCGGATCGACTGGCCCGGAGCGGGCGAGGGCGATACCCCGCGCGGGTCAATCCTGTTCTTTCCGGGGCGCGGTGATTTCTACGAAAAATATCTCGAAACGCTTGATCAATGGCACCGCGAAGGCTGGCGAGTTACAGCGTCGGACTGGCGCGGGCAGGCGGGGTCTGGGCGATTGGGCAAGGATGCAGTCACCGGGCATGTCGAGGATTTCAACGTCTGGATCGATGACCTCGCATATTTCTGGCCGCGCTGGGTCGCCGCAACACCGGGGCCGCATGTGCTGGCGGCCCATTCGATGGGCGGGCATCTGGTCTTGCGCGCGCTGGTTGACCACCGGGTCAGCCCCGATGCGGTCGTGCTGAGCGCGCCCATGACCGGGGTCAGCGGGCCGCCATTGCCGCTGCCATTGTTGCACGCGGCCGCCAAACTGATGTGCGCGGTGGGCGATCCCACCCGGCAGGCATGGAAGTGGAGCGAGAAGCCGGGTGAACTGCCTGCCGACCGCGCTGACCTGCTTACCCATGACCCGGATCGTTACGCCGATGAAATCTGGTGGCGCGATCACCGCCCGCAACTGGTGATGGGCCCGGCCAGCTGGC
>JAHJSJ010000283.1 GCA_018830415.1 Alphaproteobacteria bacterium
ACAAGCGACGCGGTGATGGGCCAAAAGCGGCCCGCCCCATACGGGGTTGGGACAGGAGAGCCGCTGGCTTCGTCGCGGCTCTTGCCCGGGGGCCGACAGGCCCGCGCTGCGCGCCACTCCTGTCCAGCGGCTCTCCTGTCGCAATCAGGGTGACCCAGAATGGCCGGAAAGCGCTCTGAATCTGACCTTTATCGAACGTTCCAATCCATTTGGCGCGCCGTAAATAAGCCGAAAGTCGCTTTAACGCGCAGCAGAGCGATAAACCTTGATGGTCTCTGAGATACACTTGTCCCACGAGTATGTGTCGGCAACCGCTCGTCCGGCGGCAGCGGCGTCGCGACGCCAGCTTGCATCTTCAAGTGCATCCAATAACCCATCGGCAAAGGCATTTAGGTCATCAGGCTGCACTATTCGCGCGGCACCCTTCGCTACTTCCGAAAGGCACGCTGTGTCTCCGATCAGGCATGGCGCGCCTTGTGCCATTGCCTCCAATACGGGAAGCCCGAAACCTTCGTAGCGCGATGGATATACAAACAGCGCGGCACCGGCATAAAGCGCGCCAAGGGTTGACTCGTCGACGAAGCCAAGCAGCCGGACTGTCCCGTCTTTGGCGGCAGCTTCTATTTCAGTCATCAGGCTATCGTTTCTCCATCCGCTTGCACCGGCAAGTACGAGTGGGAAACGTGCGCGCACGGATGGCGCTAGCGCTGCGTATGCCCGAACCAGTTCTGCGATCCGCTTGCGCGGCTCGAATGTGCTCACACAAAGGATGTAGCCATCAGGGCGAAGGCCTAGAGCCTGCAAGGGCGCGGGATCGGGCTTCAGCCCTGCTGTCGATGCGGCCAGCGGCACCGCCAGAACTCTGTCGGGATGCACGCCAAACATAGTGATCAGTTCCTGCCGCACAGTCTCGGTGTCGGTAATCAGCTTTGTGGCCCTGGCGAGAGTTCTCTCAAACTCTTGCTCGAACGCCCTCACCCGTTCGGCGGGGTGCGTTTCAGGAAAGAGAAATACCGAAAGATCGTGGATGGTCGCTACGCTGCGCTCGGCCCATTCGGGGAGAAAATAATTGGGGCTATGCACGATGGTGCCTTGCAGCTTGCGGCGGCGCTGCCAATTCTCATACTGGCGGCGCCAAACTGCCCGCCGCACTGGGCGCCAACCTTCCTGTAGCAGCGCTTGAGGGTCATCTAACCAGTGGTCGCCCCTGAAATAGCTGATATTTGACGCGCCTATCCTGACCGGAAGTCGCTCGGCAAGTTCCAGGCAATATCGGCCAATCCCTGTCAGCCGCGGCCCCAATGCATCGACTGACAGTGCCACCGTCAGCGGGTCAGGCATCCAGCATCCAGCCAATCGTTTCTTCAAGGGTTGGCATGGCAAGTGCACCAATCACGCTTTCCAGCCGGGCACGGCTGCCGCACAGGCTTTTGACCTCGTCCGCCCGAACGAACGCGGGGTTCACTTGCACCTCCATGTGATGGCCTGAGAGCCGCTCAACCATTTCGATGACTTCAGCGAGCGAGCGCGCTTGACCCGAGCAGACATTGAACAATCCGCCGATCGCACCTTGCGCGTTCAGCAGCCGGGCATAGCTATCGACAACCGCGCGCACATCGGAGAAATCGCGGGCCACATCAATATTGCCAAGCTCGATGACCGCCTTGCGCTGCTTGGCATGGGCGATGATTTTAGGGATGATGAATTGCTCGCCTTGACCTAACCCAGTGTAATTAAACGGGCGCACCGTGATAATCGGCAGGCGATCTGCATAAAGCCGGGCGAGCATTTCACAGGTGAGCTTGGTGATGCCGTAATCATTGGCCGGCTCTGGAGGAAGGCTTTCATCCAGCACCCCATCACGGCGGTTGCCATAGACATTGGCGCTGCTCGCCACCAACACCGCCTGCGGCTGCCGAGAAGCGCTTGCAAGCGCGTGCAACAGGTTCCGTGTGCCAAGGATGTTGCTGCTGTAAAGTTCAGCGGCATCGCCATGCGCGACAAAGGCAATCGCGGCGAGGTGAACCACCTTATCCGGTTGCACGTCCTCGACCATGCGGGCAACGGCGCTCAGGTCACGCAGATCAGCGACATGAGCCCTGTGCAACAGCGACGGCGCTTCGTCGTTCGCGTGATGCACCACCCCGTGCAGTTCATGGCCGTCGCGCGCCAACCGCTCCAAGAGATGCCGGCCTGTAAAGCCACCCGCGCCAGTTACAAGAACCCGTGCCACCACGCGCCTCAGAACGAAAAGCCGGCTGCGTTGCGGCGCAGATCCGCTTCAACCATCATCCGGCACAATTCTTCAAGGTTGGTCTTTGGCTCCCAGCCCAGATCGTTTCTGGCTTTGGCAGGGTCACCGATCAGCAGTTCGACTTCGGCCGGACGATAAAACTGCGGATTAATCCGCATGACGGTGCGGCCTGTGGCAGTATCGATCGCCGTTTCGCCTTCTTCCTTGCCGCTGAATTCAACCGCAATCCCCGCCGCCTTGAACGCCATCCGGACAAAATCGCGCACGGTTTCGGTGCGATTGGTGGCCAGCACATAGGTATCGGGCTGATCGGCCTGCAACATGCGCCACATGCCTTCGACATATTCCTTGGCAAAGCCCCAGTCGCGTTTTGCGTCCAGATTGCCCAGTTCCAGGCAATCGAGCTTGCCCAGGCTGATCTTGGCGACGCTATCGGTGATCTTGCGGGTGACGAATTCGCGGCCGCGCAGCGGGCTTTCGTGGTTGAACAGGATCCCGCTGCTGCCGAAGATACCGTAGCTTTCGCGGTAGTTCACCGTGATCCAGTGCGCGTACAGCTTGGCCACGCCATAGGGGCTGCGCGGATAGAACGGGGTGGTTTCGATCTGCGGGATGGCCTGCACCTTGCCGAACATTTCCGAAGTGCTGGCCTGGTAGAAACGGATCGCCGGGTTGACGATGCGGATCGCTTCGAGAAGGTTGAGCGGCCCGATGCCGGTGATTTCGGCGGTGGTGACCGGCTGATCGAACGACACGCCGACAAAGCTTTGCGCGGCCAGATTATACACCTCGGTTGCGCCGGTGGTCTGCAGCAGGCGGATCGAGGAGGACAGATCGGTGAGGTCATATTCGACCAGCTTGAGATTGGGGTGCTGTGTCACCCCCAATTCGTCAGTGCGCCAGAAATTGACAGAACTGGTGCGGCGATAGGCACCGTAGACCAGATAACCTTTACCCAGCAGAAGCTCAGCCAGATAGGCCCCGTCCTGCCCGGTGATCCCGGTGATGATGGCTGTTTTCATTCGTAATTTCCGCCTCATTGGTCGATAAATAGTTGTTATTGATATTACTGACGTAATATTTGTGTTCCAAATCGGACTAAAGCTGAAGCCCCATCGGAATATAGCCGTGTTTCAACGCCTTCTGTATAATCCGCAACAGCGATAACAATTTTCTCTGTATGCCAGCTCCCATCGGAAACAGCCTCGATAAGGGCTTCGCCGTGGGTCACGGCGCCGAACTGGGAGACAACATCGACTTTAATCGGCCCTGACTCTGCCAGAAACTTGACCGTAAAGGACACTTCATATCGGCCCGCTCGCAACGGCACATAAGGTCCATAGAAAACAAAACCCCGATCACCGCTGTCGAGCTTGATGACTGCTTCAGTGCCCTCAATTTCATAAATATCACCAAGGGATTTGCGGAACCGGTTGCGGACGAAAGACGGAAACCGCGAAGTGGCAATTGCGTCAGCCACAGCTTCAACTCTCGTAACGTCATCCGACACTTTCTGCGCCACAGCCCACCAAATGAAGGCATTTTCAGGATCACTTCCACCATCGCGAATACGCGAAGCATGATCGCTGGTAACTTCGGTAATGTCAGACACGGTCCGGCCATTAAACTTGCTGGACCAAATTCCGTCGATCGCGGTTATTTTGAAGCCAGCGGCCTCCAACAGCCGCACCACGTCGTCCTGCGAAAATTCAAGAACGTGCTGCGGCTGCGTATACCCAACTTCCTGCGTTACAAGGCGATTTGGTGAATCGATGCAGATATGCCCCCCAGCCTTAACGACACGAGAGGCTTCCTTAAAAAAGCCCACGATATCACTAAAATAAAGATGCTCGATGTTTTGACCAGAAAATAAAATATCAACCGAGCCAGTTGGAACATCCTTCATGTCGGACACGGAATTTTGGAACCACACTACATTCCGCGGAAGGCCTGCAGGCTTTGGAGAAAAAAGCTCGATCCCATAATGAATGGCAACCGGCCCGTAGTGTTTTTCAACCCAATCAAAATACCAACTGCCGGAACAACCTGCCGAACAAAAAACTTCAGCACCTTTGGGAAGTTTTTCCAAAAGACGCCCACGCTCCGCATGAACTATTTCATCAAAAGTCATAGGCATATATAGCGATCCCACATATAATATAATTTACACATCTTATGCGAGCAGAATTAATTTATCATTTGAATAATATTCTCAAAATGTTTGGGATTTGATCTTTTTGTAGTGAGCAATTCATCACCTATACAAAAAGCAAAAACCCCATGTATTTGCATTTTGGCTTTGATTAATAAAATGGCTGCAGTTTGATCGCTTGCTTTATCAAGCAGGATCAACTGATCACCATTCCACGCCTCTACCTCACCATCCTCTGCCCAATCGTCGACAATATCCAGCAAGTAGCAAGCCAATTTTCTAGCCGTGACAAGCCCAGTCGACGCACTGTTGACGACAACCGGCTCAACATGAACGCCAGGCGGCGGGGAAAGCAACAGGTGCCGCACAAAAGCGCCCCTTGGATCCGCTTGGGCCGGTGACGCATCCATTTCCGCAAGAGCCGAACAATCGACCAGCCATTGCTGGCGGCGCGGTTTTGGGGGGAAATTGCGCGAAATCGATTGGGCGATAGCGACTGCGTCAACTGGCGCGAGTTGTGGTGCCAAGGCTGGCAACCGCTCCAGCAAACTCGGCAAGCTGCCCTGCGCCTTGTTATAGCTTGCCTCGATGACTGTAGCGTAGGCATCGGCACACTTCCGGGGGTCATGGTGCGCCAGCAATCTCGCTCGGCCAGATTGACCTAGTGTTTTCCGCAGCTTCGCGTCGCGATGAAGACGCTCCAATGCGCCAATCAGCTCATCATCAGAGAACTCATCTGGCAGTTTGATCACGCAGTCATCGGGCAATTCTGCCAGCGCGCCGTGTGCGTTGACTATGGTTGCCAAGCCGGCGTTCCAGCAATCGAGCACGGCTGCTGACGTTTCTCCGCGTGATTTGGTGCGCAACTGTGTGGCTGCGTCGGCTGCGAACAACCACCGCTCATAATCGGCTTGGTCGACAAAGCCGGTGATGCGAATGCGTCCCCCGGCCCGCTCTATGCGCCGCGCTATCCTTTCTCCAAAAGGCCCGCCTTCATTCTGGCCAACAAACACAAGCTGGCAATCAGGCTGACGCGCCAATTCCGAATTGAGCCATGCGTCCAGCAGGCGATCATTCAGCTTCGTACGAGCCAAGTGGCCAAAGGCGCAGACAAGGAAATCGTTTGCGCCAATGCCCAGCGCTTCCCTCGCCTGCCGCCGAAGCCGGGACTTTCCGTCGTCAGGCGGAAATGACTTTGCCCTGCGCAACAGGGGCAAATGTGACCATTCCCCGGTCGCTGGATCACCATGCCATGTCTTGGCAAGGTCAATTCCATGCCGGGAATGGAAGACAACCCCCAGCGCATCCCGAAACACGTCGCCATTGCAGGGATAGGCCCAAACCACGTTCGCAGAGTCACTTGCTTGAAACCGTTCTTGCACGGCGCGCCACCCATGATCGGTCAACAAAGTCTTACCCCACAGGCCTGGCTGTGCTCCGGTAAGATCAAGGTGCGCGACGATTCCGGACAGAAAGAAATCGTGCAAAACAACAATGCCCGGTATGTCGTGCAGCAAATCGAACATGTGTGAATGAAAATGTGAATTGCCGAAATGATACATCACGCGGTCGAACGCGTGGTAGTTCCGCCTGAACCATTCGGCATTGCGCAGCGGGGCATTTGCTGACACCCACGTATCAGACGACGGCTCGTCTTGGCAAACAATCACATCAATATCGTAATGACGTGAAAGTTCGGGCAGCAATTCGGCGCTGTAATCTGCGATACCGCTGCGGGCACCGGGCAACGGCGACAAATAGGCCAATTTCGGCCGACGCGCTGGCGGCTGTGGGGCATGCGTCCGCGTTGCAGACTGTTCGCAGCGCGCGACCATCTGCTCCACCGCCTGCCACGCCGCCTGAGCCGATTGTTCCCACGAAAACTTGCGAGCTTGTTTTGTGGCATGACGTGTCAGCATCTTGCGAAACGGATCGTCGGCCAGGCCCTTTTTCATAAGCGCGGAAATCGCATGATCGTCACGCGGGTCAAACATCGCCTTGTCCAGGCCGATCACCTCAGGCAGGCTTGATGTATTGGCGCCAATCGTCGGCCGTCCGCAGGCCATTGCCTCTAATGCAGGCAAGCCGAACCCTTCGTGCCACGATGGAAACACGAACAAGGTGCAGGCATTATAAAGCGATAGCAGATCATCTTCCGGCACAAAGCCGGTCATAACCAGCTGCTTATCGGAAAGGCCTGCATCGCGGGCAATCCCTTCGAGACGCTGTTGGTCAGCTTCATGTGCGGCGCATACGATCGCCAGCTGATGGCGATCCCGCACCGCCTTTGGCAGCAGGCCGAAGGCTCTTATCAACCCTTCGATGTTTTTACGATGATCAATCCCGCCCGTATACATGACGTAGGGCTTGTCCAGACCATACGTGGTTTCCAGTGTTTTGCGGCGCGCGTTGGTTACGCGAACAGGTTTGAATTCTGCATTGCAGGCCGTGCTGATATTAACGACCTGTTCCGTCGGAAACCCAAGATGATCGACAGCCTCCCGGCCTGACGAAGCGGAGATCGACAAGAGCATGTCCGCGCGGCGCAGATGATCAAGCTTGCGATGATACCACCGCGACACAGGCGGATTGCTGAGATAGATGTCCTTATAAATTAACGGTATGAGATCATAAAGAACAACGGCTTTGGGAATCGTCGTTTCGAATTGGCCAATCGATGTAACGGCATCATCGATGAGTCCCTCAAACAGCGAAGTGACGAGAACGGCGCTTGGCCGCAGGCTGGCCAGAAATGCTTCGTAAATGATTTCAGTGGCTATGCGGCGTTGATCATGGGCAGGATCAACCGCCGAACACGGAACTGCGGGTGACCAAACATGGATGGCATCGGCTGGAAGTAAATCAGAAAATTCAGCCTTGAGCGGCTCAATAGTATCGGAAAAAGCACCATTTAGAACAAGCAACACTTCGTGGTCTGCCCGTTGCCGCACAATTTCTTTTGTCAGCGCCAAAGTGTATCGCCCGATGCCGCGATGACGGCTGCCGCTGGACTGCGCCCCCTGCATATCGATGATAAGACGCATTGTGTCAGAGCCTTTCATAGCTGCGCATAAGTTGCCGATATATCTGGCGTGATGCCGCAGGCAGTTCAGTGCTAGGATCAATCGGTTCAGGGGTGTTTTCAGGATTCTGGCGGAGCGCATCCGCAGGCGCTGCGACCGGCGGCTCCGGCGGCGGCGCGGTTGTGCGTTCAGCGATCACTTCGGTGCGCTCCGCAATCTGCCTCACCGCGCGCGCCAATTCCGCCTGTCCGTCCTCCATCCGGCCGATTTCATTGGCAAGAACCCGCAAGTGGCGGTGGGTGGCGCTGTCGCCTTCCGCTCCGGTAATCAGACGGATGACCCACCCGATAAGCGGCAATGTCGCCCAGCGGTGCCGCTTGATCGCGCGGTCCAGCCCCGCGACGCCGGGAATAAACGCGCGCCCTTCCGGTGAGCGGCGCAGCTGCCTCAGGATCGCCAGCTTGTGCTCCCCTGCGCGCAGGCGGTTGAGGTAATACACCTCGCCCTCGTGATCAGGCGCGCGGCCCAGCACGGATTGGTAGGCGGCATGAATGAACTCGCGATCATGCGGAGCCAACAGGCGCGGCACAGATGTAATCGGCTCGTCGCTTTCGATCATCTCGAAGTTCCCGTATTTGAAGGCGGCGTCTGCAACCGGCGGGTTACCGGAATGAGACAAATTGCCTCCCCGGTCCGGCAGCGGCGCGGTCGGCACCACGGCCTCGCGCTGGAATTGCCGGATGGCTGCGGCGTGCTCGGCCAAGGAAACAAGCGCGGCGCGCGGCGCGAGCCACCGGACAAGTGTAGCGCGAACACGCGGTAATTTAACAAAAAAATCAGGCGCGGCCACCAGCAATTCTGTGGCACGCTGCAATTGCTCCTCACGCCAGGCGATATGGCCGTTCAACCGATCTATCTCAGCCTGCAAGCGGCCGTGCTGATCTGCGGTTTCGCGTTGCGATGATGCGAGGTTTTCGGCGAGGCTATCGCGCTGCGCTGTTGCTTCTGCGAGTTGCTGCGCCAACATCGCTTGAACGCCAGTCAGTTTGGCGATTTCGTCCGTGGCATTGCTAAGCGCGGCACTGTGCAAGGCCCGATCAGCCGCCGCATCGGAACGCGCGGTGTGCAATTCTTCTTCTGCACGTTCAAGCCGTCGCTCAATATGCTCGCGAAGGAGTGCGGCGTCAGCAAAGCGTTCGGTGTGAGCTTGCGCCATGGTGACAAGCTGACCTTCGAGCTGGCCAACTTCGCGCAGCACTTTTCCGTGATCCTGCCGCAAGGCGTCGAGCGCGGCGGTCGCATCGGCCAGCGTACGTTCGGCCCCGGCGGCCCGATAATTCACGCGCGCCAGTTCTGCCGACGTTTCGACCAAGCAGTTCTTGGTCTCGCGCAATTCGGCATCTTTTTCGGTTGTGTGATGTGTGGCTTTACCAAGTTGTTCCGACGTTTCGACCAGCTGTTGCTTGGCCTTGCCCAGTGCGACCTTATTCTCGGCAAGGCGGTTCTGCGCCTCTTCACACTCTGACGCGAGGCGGGTTTTCTCGGCGTTGTCCGCCGCTTCTCTTGCATCGATACGCGCCAGCATTTCTGCACGAACTTCGGCAATCGCCTCGTCTTTTTCGGCGCAAATCTGCCCTGCTGAAAAGTGAGTATCCGAGACTTGAAAGCCGTCAAAGACATTGGGGCATTCCGCGATTCTGCCACGCAGATGCTCATGGCTTTCATGGACGAAGAACCGG
>JAHJSJ010000027.1 GCA_018830415.1 Alphaproteobacteria bacterium
CGTGCTGTCGCTGCTGCGGTAAGCCCCCACTCCCCCCGCTCCCCCCAAGCGGGAAAGCAAGCCCGGAGCCGAAAGGTTCCGGGCTTTTTGCTGTGTGTGTGGGAGAACGTCGGCTTTGCCGATTGGCTGGCGAAAAGTGGCCGTTCGGGAAGCGAGTCCCTTGATGGCACCCGATGAGGCAAGGGATCGCCGTGTCAGAAAGCTGGCTCGTGCGCCTCGGACAGCGTCCAAACCAAGGCCATCAGGTTCAGCCCGGCGAAGGATACGAGGAGTGCAAGCGCCGATGACGTGAGGTCGCCCGAAATCCAGTCATGCCAACCAATCAAGGCGGCCGGGGCTGCACTCACGCTGAGCCAACAGGCCAGCAGGCCGGCCAGGATACCCAATGCAAGCGGCCATTTGATCGGCGGTTTGCGCGGCGGCAACCTTTCGATCAGGCCGGCGCAAAAGCCATCATCCGCGACGGGATCGGGCGCATGGTCGCGCAACAGGTGTTCAATGGCATTGTCGATCTCGTCGTTCATGACCCTGTCTCCTCCAGCGATGCATCCTGCCAATCGGCCAGCAGCGCGCGCAACTTGTCCTTGCCGCGCCGCGCGTGAGATTTCACCGTGCCGAGCGGTAAGGACAGCACATATGCGGCCTCTTCGTGGCTCAGGCCGAGCTGCGCGACATGGAGCAGCACCGCCTGTTCGGGATCAGACAGGCTTTCCAGCGCGCGCTCCAGATCGAGACGCAGCGCAACTGACCCGCTGACCGATAGCGGCGGCGCATTTGCGTCGCTTGCGGATGCCTCCGCCGGGCGCTGCCGCCTGCGGGTGGCTTGCAGGAAGCACGAATAGGCAATCCGGTAGAGCCAGGTGCCGAACCGCGCTTCACCACGGAACTGGTGAAGCTTGCGCCAGGCGAGCAGAAACGTCTCTTGCGCAAGGTCATCTGCGCGAGCGGCGTCGCCATGCACAAGACGACGCAGCTGCGCGCGCACCATCCCTTGATGGCGCCTTACAAGCTGTTCGAACGCCCGCCGATCATCCGCAACCAGCGCCCGCGCAACCAGCGCCTGGTCGATCCGCGCATCGGCCTGCCGATCAGCCAAGCCTGGTATCACGCCGGTTCAACCACCAGCTTGCGAGGTAGCCAAGCCCGGTCAGAAGGGGCAGCAGACCAATCCCCCAAAGGCTGGAAATCCGCGTGCCATCATGAAGTTCAAAGGGCAGCGCGATGAACATCGCCATCACCCCGAAAGCGCTGCCAACCAGCACGAGCGCCCGGCGGCGATCGGCATCGGGATCTTGCGCCTGTACGAGCAGATCATGCGGCAGTTCCACCCCCTTGTCGGCCAACGCGAGCAGGGTGCGATAACGCTCCTGCGTTTGCTGCGCCCGGTGACGCAGAAAGATCAGCAGTATCGCGATCGGTGTTACCATGACCACGGCCGGAATGAAAAACGCCACTAGTTCCATCAGATTTGTTCCTGAAAAATTGCAGTTATATCAGTTCTTTTGCCCAAGCGAGGCAAGCAAATCGGCGATGCGTTCAGCGAACAGCCAAGACTGTCCCGGCCCTTGATTGCTGGTCAATGCAACAGTTGCACCGGTTTCCCAGACAATCGCCATATTGGCATCCGTACCCTCGATGCCACCCGGGTGGCCGCGAATGCGGCGCCCGTGCGAGACGCGTTCGCCGAAACCGGCGGCATAACCACCGGGGCCTGCTGCCGGCACAGCATCTTCGAACATTTTCGCGATCGTTGCCGGTTTCAGCAGTTTGCCCCCACGCAGTGCCGCAGAAAATCGCAATAGATCGGCGTTAGTGGAATAGCCTCCGCCATCCGGGGCGGCGGCATAAACATTTTCGAACCAGTCCGCTTTCCAGGCGTCGGCGAACGCCCCCTCACGGTAATAGCCAACGGCGAGCCCCGGAACGACATCATCCAGACGGTCGAACCCGCTGGCATCCATGCCTGCTGGCGCAAACACATGACGCCGGACGTAGTTGAAATAACTCTCGCCTGAAACGTTCTCGATGATGCGGCCCAGCAGCACGAAGCCCGAATTGCTGTAACTCCAATCTCCGCCGGGTTCGCCGACCTTGGGTTGGCGGGCGATCAAGTCAAGGTAGTCCACGGGATCGACGAATTTCTTTCGATGCTGGAATAGTTCCGGACCAATATAGTCACCCAGCCCCGAGGTGTGGTGCAGGAGTTGCCACACTGTGATTTTCTCCGCCGATGCCTGGTCCGGATATTCTGGAACCCGCAATGCCAGGGTATCGTCCCAAGACAACTTCCCGGCCTCGACCAGTTGCGCAATGGCGACAGCAGTGAACATCTTGCCCATTGAGGCGATGTGGAATTTTGTCTCGTGGTCAACCGGAACGTTGAAGCGTCGCTCGGCCAGTCCGCGACATTCGTCGAAAATCGTTTTCTCGCCGTCGTTCACCGTCACGCAACCGGAAAAATCATTGGTGAGCACCAGTTTATCCAACGCGGCCTTGGTGACTTGGGCGATCTCAGCCTGCGACGCTACGGTTTCAGGCCAGTCAGAATAGAGCGTGCGATCATCGAGCGGAACCATATCGACCATGGCGAGCTTTCCAGGCTGTTCCGGATCGGGCAACAACACGAGCGCGACCAGCTTTCCTGTTCGCCGACCTTTGATGGTCACGATGAGCATACCCGGCGGTCCTTGGGTCCGGGCATCGACAAAGTCCACCCCGCCACTGTCGCGCACCGTGGCGGCAAGCTGCGTCAGGATCATTCCCTTGGCAGCGGGGTCGAAAGTGGACGACAGGACGCTCGGCACCCATTCGCCGATCTGCTCCTTCGTATCCGAATTGATATGCGCGATCATGGCGCCACCGATCCGCCCCGCCTCCGTATCGGGAAGTGTCGTGCTGACCGGCCCGGCAAGGGCAGCCGAACTGGACACCGCCGCAGCGCAAGCGAGCAGGGGTGCCAGAAGCAAGGAGGGGCGCAGGGTTTTCCGAGTTGATCGCAACATTATCGAATCTCCGTCGAGGCCGGGGGGCCGCGAATTGTTTCGACAGGTTTGATGCTTGGTAGAGGGCGTTTGGATGCAAGTGCGTTCGCAGAATTTTGTCAGGAGAATAACGCAGCCACCTCCAGCGGAACGTGGCGCAGAGCACATCGACATCGCACTTTATGGGCACTGAACGGCAGCGGACCACAGCACTCGACAGGGCATCAAGCGTGACTGCTTCCCACTCACTTGGCGCCATGGACCGCTGGCTTACAGTAGCCTGAAACCGTCCCTTCCCCCGCCGCTATTGCAGCGTCACGATTTCCTCGCCGCCATCGGTGCGGCCATAGAACTGCATCAGTTGCACCAGCAGCTCGCAGCGGTCGGTCAGGGTTTCGGCCTCCAGCAGTGCCTGTTTGCTGGCCGGATCGAACGGCGCGATCTGCGATACGCCGTTGATCAGCGAGCGATCATCCAGCCGCTCGACCGAGCTCCAATCCACGCTATACCCCTGCGCATCGGCAAAGGCCCGCGCCTCACGCTCGAACCCGCCGCGCTGGGCGTGGGTCAGGGTTTCGTCCTCGTCCTCGTCATAAATATCCGCCTCGATCTGGCGGAACGCGGTGGTGACTTCCAGCTCGCGCAGCAGCCGGAACCGGGCGACGCCTTCGAGGATGATGTTATAGCGCCCGTCATCCATCGCCTGCACCTCGCCGATCCGCCCGACGCAGCCGACGCTGAACAGCGGCGCGCCTTCGATGGCACGCTGCGGCTGGATCATCGCGATCTGCCGGTCACGGATCAGCGCATCGCTGACCAGCGCACGATACCGCGGCTCAAAGATATGCAGCGGC
>JAHJSJ010000284.1 GCA_018830415.1 Alphaproteobacteria bacterium
ATATCGGGCTTCGACACGATTTCCATCAGCGCCACTCCGCAGCGGTTGAGGTCAACATAGGACATGGTCGGGTGCTGATCATGCATCAGCTTGCCCGCGTCCTGTTCAACGTGAATGCGCTCGATCCCGATGATCTTGTCTTCGGGAATCCCCGCCTTCTCGTCCGCCTCGATCAGCAGTGAACCTTCGCCGACAATCGGATGATAAAGCTGGCTGATCTGGTAGCCCTGCGGCAGATCGGCGTAGAAGTAATTCTTGCGGTCAAACCGGCTCCACGCGTTGATCTGCGCCTCGATCGCCATGCCGGTGCGCACCGCCTGCCGGATGCACTCGGCATTGGGCACAGGCAGCATCCCCGGCATCGCGGCATCGACAAGGGAGACCTGCGCATTAGGCTCCGCCCCGAAGGTGGTCGACGCGCCGGAAAACAGCTTGGAATGCGAAGTTACCTGCGCGTGGACTTCAAGGCCGATCACGACCTCCCACTCACCTGTGGCACCCTGAATGCGGTAGTTGCTCATTGTTCCAACCTCGTCGTTCCGGCGAAGGCCGGAATCCAGTTCCGGCGGCTGCGGAGAGTTCCTCTGGGTCCCGGCCTGCGCCGGGATGACAATTGGAGGGCCGTCACCCTTGCTTCTCTTCGTCCTCGATCACCTTGCCATCCGGCCCGAACCGCGCCTCGCCGTGGTCGACATTCTTGCGCACCCAATTGGCGGCCATGAAGGTCAGCGGCACCGCGAGTATAATCGCCACCCCGGCAACCCAAAGCGGCAGGTCGGCGTTCACCACCACTTCTCCGGCTTCGCGCTGAACCCGGCGCGTTGCTGGATCGCCAGCCCCGCATTGAGCACGCCCTGTTCGTCGAAGGGGCGGCCCACCAGCTGGAGCCCGAGCGGCAGGCCATCGGCGTTGATCGTTGCAGGCACGCTCATTGCGGGCAGACCTGCAAGGCTGGCGGGCACGGCGAAAACATCGTTCAGATACATCGTCAGCGGGTCTTCGTTCATCGAACCCAGCGGGAACGAAGCTGTGGGCGTGGTCGGGGCGAGGATGACATCGCACTGCTCAAACGCGCGCTCGAAATCGCGGGCGACCAGCGCGCGCACCTTCTGTGCCTGCGTGTAATAGGCATCATAGAACCCTGCGGACAGCACATAGGTGCCGATCAGGATGCGGCGCTTGACTTCGTCCCCGAACCCGGCGGCGCGGGTGGCGGCATACATATCTTGCAGGCCGCTGCCGTCCGGCAGATCGCGCAAGCCGTAACGCACCCCGTCATAACGGGCGAGGTTGGATGAGGCTTCGGCGGGCGCGATGATGTAGTAGGCCGGCAGCGCATATCTGGTGTGCGGCAGCGAGACATCGACAATCTCCGCCCCGGCATCGCGCAGCCACGCCTTGCCCTGCTCCCACGATTCGAGGATCGCCTGATCGGTGCCCTCCATCCGGTATTCGCGCGGGATGCCGACTTTCTTGCCGCGCAGGTCGGCGTTCAGCGCGCCTTCCCAATCGGGCACGTCCATCTGAAGCGAGGTCGAATCCTTGGGATCGAATCCCGCCATCGCGCTGAGCATGATCGCGCAATCCTCGACCGAGCGCGCCATCGGGCCTGCCTGATCGAGGCTCGAGGCGAAGGCGACGATGCCCCAGCGCGAGCACCGTCCATAGGTCGGCTTGATCCCGCAGATGCCGGTGAAGGCCGCAGGCTGCCGGATCGAGCCGCCGGTGTCGGTGCCGGTCGCGGCAGGCGCGATGCGCGCAGCGACCGCCGAGGAGGACCCACCCGAAGAACCGCCGGGGCTCATCGGCTGGTTGCTGCCGGACTTGCGCCACGGTGAGGCGACATTGCCGAAATAGCTGGTCTCGTTGGACGAACCCATCGCGAACTGATCGAGGTTCAATTTGCCCAGCATCCCCGCGCCTGCGTCCCACAGCTTTTGCGAAACGGTCGATTCGTAGCGCGGGATGAAGCCTTCGAGGATGTGGCTGGCCGCGGTGGTCTGCACGCCATCGGTGGCGAACAGGTCTTTCATCCCGATCGGCACGCCCGCCATTGCGCCCAGCGGTTCACTAGCCGCGCGCGCGGCGTCAACCTTGTCGGCAGCAGCCAGCGCGTGATGGGGGGTGGTGACGATAAAGGCGTTGAGCGCGGCCGCATCGGCCACGGCAGCGTTAAAGCTTTCCGCGACTTCGCGCGCGGTGAAGCTGCCATCGCGCACGCCATCGCGAATGTCTTTGACGCCGAATTGGGTAAGGTCAGTCATGCTGCTTGCGAGTCCCCGCGAAGGCGGGGACCTCAGGCCTCCCGCGCATCGCCAGATTGATGGAGGCTCCCGCCTGCGCGGGGGCGCACACTGGAATAGTCAAAATCACTCGATCACTTTCGGCACGCCAAAGAACCCGTGTTCTGCCGCCGGTGCATTGGCGAGCACATCATCGCGCCGCCCGCCGCCGGTCAGCGGATCGGCATCGACCGCGTCATCGCGCAGCCGCAAAGTATTGGGGATCACCGCCGCCATCGGCTCGATCCCGGACAC
Organism: Alphaproteobacteria bacterium; assembly: GCA_018830415.1. Taxonomy (GTDB): domain Bacteria; phylum Pseudomonadota; class Alphaproteobacteria; order Sphingomonadales; family Sphingomonadaceae; genus Erythrobacter. Next base: position 2,538 of record JAHJSJ010000284.1, read on the forward strand.
GTCGACTTCGCCCAATTGTTCGACCCATTGAAGGATGCCGTTCAATTCGGGCACCATCCGTTCGAGCGCGGCATCATCCATGCTGATCCTCGCTAGAGACGCGATTTTGGCGACGTTTGCCTTGTCCACCGACACCCGCGTTCCCCTTACTGGCCCGGCGCAGGCGCGCCATCCGGGGCGCCCATCCGGCTCTGCATCGCCTGCTGGAGAATGCTCAGGTTCCGTTCGAAGGTCTGCTGGCTCATGATCTCGATCACTTCGATTTCGAATTCGAGATCGGCGTTCGGCGGGATCGGCGCGCCCGGCGGCGGCTCTGCCCCGTAGGCTTTGTCGGCGGGGATGAAGAGCGTGTATTTTCCGCCCTTCTGCATCTGCTGCAACCCTTCAAAGAAGCCAGGAATGGTCGCGCCTTCCTCAATCGGGAACGGGGTGCCTTCGGGGAAGATGCCTTCGACAGGGAGCGGAATATCGCGCGATTCGTCAAACACCGTGCCGTCGGCGGCGAGTTTGCCCTTGTATTTCAGGAACACCACATCGCCTACCTTGGGCATCGCCCCGGTGCCGGCAATCTGGGTATCGACATCCACGCCGCGCGGCACGGCAGCCCAGGCGAGCCCAGCCCCCACTGCAATCGCCAGCACCACGCCGATCCACAGCTTGGTCAGCGATCCCTTGGCAACGGGCTTTATCGGAACGCGGGTAATTTCGGTCATGGCGGTGTCCTGAGTGGCAGTGCATTGTGCGCTGCTTGATTACGACAAAAGGGCGCGGAATCTTGCCGCGCCCTGATGGCTGATTGAAAAGGGGGATTCAAGCGGTTCTGTGTCGCAGCACACGCTTGGCGACGGGATTATTTGCTCCCGTCACGCTCCAACCGCTTGCGCTCCATCTTGCGGGCGCGGCGCACGGCGGCGGCCTTTTCACGGGCGCGCTTTTCGCTCGGCTTTTCGTAATGGCGACGCAGCTTCATTTCGCGATAGACGCCTTCGCGTTGCAGCTTCTTCTTGAGCGCGCGCAAGGCCTGATCAACATTATTATCGCGAACCATGATTTGCATAAAAGCCAACTACCTCAATCTTGAAACGCCAGAGCCCGCCCGATTCTCGCGGGGATACGCGGTCAATTTCCACTGAAAGGCGGGCGATTCCCACACGGGACCGCCCTGATTACGGCGCCCCGATAGTCCAACACTACCCGAAACGCAAGCCGCCAGCGACGCATCAGCGCAGAATCGCCGTTTCACCGCCCCTGCTAGGCAGATTGCCCGCGCGGCGCTAAGAGCCTTGGCGATGACCTCCCCTGCCCTTTCTCCGTTCGCCGCATCGGCGCTGGTTGCCTCTGGCGGCGCGCTTGGCGCGCTGGCCCGATATCAGCTTGGCCGCATGCTGACTCACCTGCTCGGCCCGCGTGTGGCCGATGCCTTCCCGTGGACGACGCTCACCGTCAATCTGGCGGGGTGCCTCTTGATGGGCCTGCTGTTCGGCTGGCTGGCACGGCATGGCGGCGCGGGCGAACACCTGCGGCTGCTGCTCGGCGTCGGTATGCTGGGCGGGTTCACCACCTTCAGCGCGTTCAGCCTTGAACTGCTGTTGCTGACCGAACGCGGCACGCCGGGGCTGGCGTTTGCCTATGCGGCGGTGTCGGTGCTTGCGGGCCTTGCCGCCTTGTGGCTGGGCCTCACCATGATGCGCGGTGCGGCATGACCATTGAGCAAGCTCAGGGCGAGAGCGACAACGTGCGCCAGTTCACCGTCAGCGAGGATGACGACGGCATCCGGCTCGACCGCTGGTTCAAACGCAATCTGCCGCTGATCGGGTTCGCCACCGTATCACGCTGGGCGCGCACCGGGCAGATCCGGGTGGATGGCAAGCGGGTGAAGCCCGAAGATCGGCTGGCTGAGGGGCAAGTTCTGCGCGTCCCGCCGGGGGGTGAGGAACAACCGACCGCGCGCAAAGCCGCACCGCGCACCCGCACGCTCAGCCCGGAACAGATCGCCGAAGCGCATGACATGGTGATTCGCGAAACGGCGTCTGCAATCGTGCTCAACAAGCCGCCGGGCCTCGCCACGCAGGGCGGCAGCAAGATGACCAAACACGTCGACGGACTGCTCGATGCGTTTGTCACCGACGAGAAAACGCCGCGCCCGCGGCTTGTCCACCGGCTCGACAAGGATACCTCGGGCGTGCTGCTGATCGCGCGCACGCCGGG
>JAHJSJ010000285.1 GCA_018830415.1 Alphaproteobacteria bacterium
CACGCCGGCGATCAGAAAGATCGCGGCGAGCAGCAGCCGGGCGGCCAGCGCCACCGCGTCTTGTGACAGAAAGCCGAAAACCGGGGCTGCGGTGTTGGTGTGATTGGTCATTGTGGTTCTCCTGTTGCGTCTGTCGGTCGGATCAGGCGGCGATCCTGGCTGCCTGTTCGTGTGCAGCGGCAATCTTGCCGTCGCCGTCTTCGCCCATGATCCCGTCAGCCGCGACCATCGTGACATCGGTAATGCCAAGGAAGCCGAGGAAGAATATCAGCCAGCGGCTCATGAAATCAATATCGCTGCCCATCGGGGTGCCGCCGCTGGCGATAGCGAGATAGGCGCGTTTGCCGGTCAGCAGGCCTTCCGGCCCGGTTGCGGTGTAACGGAAGGTGGTGCCGGCGCGCGCCACCAGATCGGCCCAGGCCTTGAGCGTCGCAGGCGGGCCGAAATTATACACCGGGCTGGCGATCACGATGGTGTCGGCGGCCTGCAATTCGGCGATCAGCGTGTCGGCAATCGCGGCAAGGTCTGCCTGCTGCGCCGTGCGATCGGCGGGCGGGGTAAGGTTCGCGCCAAAGATTTCGGCGGTCATGAAGGGCAGGTCGTTCGCGGCCAGATTGCGGGTGGTGACAGCGGCGCCGGACTTGGCGGCGAGGCCATCGACCAGACGCTGGCCCAGCCCGCGCGAGATGCTGTCGGCGTCCGATCGGATGCTGGCGGAGATGTGGAGGATGCTGTTCATCGGGGTGTTCCTTTGATTCTCAAAACAAGGGGGGTGGAGCCGGCTGACTGGGGGGAGGGCCAGCCGGCTCCGAGGGGAACTTACGCTGCGTCGACCAGCACCACTTCGCTGTCTTCGATTGCGGTGATGGTCACGCTATCCAATTGCGTAATCGCCACCCCGTCGCGGGCGCTGGCTTCAACCTCACCGATCCGCACCTTGCCGGTTGCGGGGACGAGGTAGAGGTGACGGTCAGAGCGGCTCGGCGTGTAGGTCACGCTGTCACCCGCCTTTATCGTCGCGCCCAGCACACGGGCATCGGCGCGGATGGCCAAAGCCCCTTGCGCCGCGTCATCATCATTCGCCGCCCCGCTGGCCAGCGCCACGAACGCGCCATTGCGGCTACCCTTGGGAAATTGCCGCGCACCCCAGCTGGGTTCGCCGCCGCGTTGATCGGGGATGATCCAGATCTGGAACAGCGTGGTTTCGTCATCTTCAAGGTTGTATTCCGAATGGCGCACGCCGGTGCCAGCGCTCATCACCTGAACATCGCCCGCTTCGGTGCGGCCTTCGTTGCCCATCGAATCGCGGTGGGTGATCGCGCCGCTGCGGACATAGGTGATGATCTCCATGTCGCTGTGCGGATGGGTGGGGAAGCCGGTGCCGGCGGCGATCTTGTCATCGTTCCACACCCGCAGCGCGCCCCAGTGGACGCGGGCGGGATCATGGTAGCTGGCAAACGAGAAATGGTGCCGCGCATCGAGCCAACCGTGGTTGGCCGCGCCAAGCGTGTTGAAGGGTCGCAGTTCGATCATGACGGTTCTCCTGTCTGTTGAAACGGGAGATAGGGGGAATCATTCAAACGGATAAGTGCGATAAAACTTGCCAAAACGTTCGAAAAACCCGAACATATGCACCATGAAACTCGGCGAACCCACCCTCGATCAATTGCGCATTTTCATCGCCGTGGCCGAACATGGCAGCTTTGGCGGCGCGGCGCGGGCGATGGGGCGGGCGGTGTCTGCGGTATCATACGGCATCGCGCAGTTGGAGGCGCAGCTGGCGCTGACCCTGTTCGACCGCGAAGGATCGCGCCGCCCGGTGCTGACCCCGGCGGGCGCAGGCTTGCTCGTCGAAGCGCGCGGCATTGCCGACGGGGTGGATGCGCTGGTGGCCAAGGCGCACTCGCTTCACGCGGGGCAGGAACCGGCGTTGACGCTGGTGGTCGATGTGATGATGCCGGGCGAGTTGACGGCGCGGGTGCTGGGCGAATTCCGACGGATGTTCCCCACCTGCGCGCTGACCTTGCGGATCGAAGGGTTGGGCGCGGTGGCGGCCTGCGTGATTGCGGGCGGGGCTGATCTTGCCATCGGCGGCCCGGTAATCGGCGATCA
>JAHJSJ010000286.1 GCA_018830415.1 Alphaproteobacteria bacterium
GGGCGGGATTGCCAGCGCCACCGCCAGCAGCGGCATCAGAAACATCATCACGATTTCGACCATCCGGAAATTAAAGCTGGCAAGGCTGGCAGCGCGTTCCTGCGTGGGGCTTTTGTCGCTCCAGCCGATCCTGAGCAGTTCGGGCAGGATATATTCGCGGGTCGCATCGCCGCGATCACGAAATTGCTCGATCGCGGGCAGATCAATCGGTAGATCGTGACGGCTGAACGACAGCACGCGCGGCGTGTTGCCGCCGCCTTTCTGCATGGTGGTGTCCTGAATGATCGTGCCCTCGCTCAGCCGCAGGATGATCGTGTCGGGATTGTCACGCGTGGCAAGGAACGCCCCTTCGCGTGCGCTGATCGACAACACCTGGCCTTTGTTATTGGCGACCCGCGCGAAAATGCCGATCAGCCGCCGCCCGTCGTCTTCGCTCGCTTCGATCCGCAAGGCCATGCGGTCGGCAAGGGTGGTGAATTCCCCGACCTTGATCGAGGCACCCAGCGCGCCTGATCGCAGTTCGTAATCCATCTGTTCGTAATAATAGCGGCTGATCGGCTGGATGTAGAACACCAGCGCTACATTGATCGCAACCAGCACCAGCGTGATCGCATAGGGCATCCTGAGCAGGCGGTTATACGACAATCCGACCGCGCGCATTGTGTCCAGTTCGGATGAGGTGGCGAGTTTGCGGAAGGCAAGCAGCACGCCCAGCAGCAGGCCGAGCGGGATGGCAAGGCTGGCATATTCGGGGATCAGCGCCCCCAGCATCTTGAACACCACCGCCACTGGCCCGCCTTCAACCGCGACGAAATCGAACAGGCGCAGCATTTTGTCGAGCAGCAACAACGAGGCGGCCAGCGCGAACACGCCCAGCATCGGCATAATGGTAAGCCGCAGGATATACCGGTCAACGCTGGGGATCAGATTGTGCAAGTGCGGTTCCGTCGATTGCGCGAAGGCCATAACGCCCTAGCGCCTTCGGGCTCGCGCGTCATGCCCCCAATTCCGGTTGCCAGAACAGCCACAGAACGGCCCGCAATTGAACAAGATGACCCGGCCATCGCAAACTCCGCCCGACCGGCCGCCTCACGCTTTCTCAAGCGTGCATTGCAGCGGGTGCTGGTTCTGCTTGGCGAAATCCATCACCTGATTGACCTTGGTTTCGGCGATTTCATAAGGGAAAATCCCGCATACGCCGACCCCGCGTTGGTGCACGTGGAGCATCACGCGGGTGGCCTGTTCCAGATCCATGCTGAAAAAGCGTTTGAGCACCAGCACCACGAACTCCATCGGGGTGTAGTCATCATTCAGCATCAGCACTTTGTACTGGTTCGGCTTTTTGGGCTTGGCGCGGGTCTTGGTGGCGACGCCGATCTGGCTGTCGCCACCGCCTTCATCATCCTTGCCGCCGTCTTCATCGCCCGCGCACACGCGATCCACGCGCCGCAGGGGTAGCGCGGCAAGAGCGGGCAGGGCAGGCGGTCGCTGGATCGGCATGAGCCCCCATTATGGGATATGCTGCCCCATTCGCAAGCGCTTGCTGTGCGTGTGTGGGCCAGAGACAAAGAAAAGGCCGGACAAACCCGCAGGTCTGTCCGGCCCGGCGCTTTTCAGCGCGCTTTCGTAAACCGGGATTGGGAGAGAGGAGAGAGGCCCGGTTCAGAAACTTGTGTGCTTAGGCAGCCTTCGAGATCTTCTCGGCGGCGACGCTGGCGCGGTTCGAAATCGGAGCGAAAGCATCGTTATAGAGCTTCACCCAAGCTTCGGTGCGCTTTGAGCCGAACGAGACCAGAGCATCGAAGTTGCGACGGGCGATTTCGCCCTGCAGCTGCATCAGTTCGGTCGGCGACTTGACGGCCGCAACCTTCTTGACGTCTTCGGTGACGGTTTCGATCACGGTCTTGCCGGTTTCGATGTCGCTGCGGACAATGTCCTGTGCGCCAGCGAAGAAGATCTTGCCACTTTCGACGACGGCATCAACGTTCGCCTTGCTGAATTCGCCAGCTTCGGCAGCCAGAACGGTGGTCTTGGCATAGGCAGTCTTTGCACGGGTCTGGACGTCAGCGATGACTTCCTTGGCGGTGGCGGCGATGTCGGTGTTCTTGGCAGTAGCCATGATGGTATCCTTCAATTTGATGACGGGGTTGGTCTTGGGCGCGGCGGCAGGCTTCTTGGCCAGCACGGGCTTTTTGACCGCGGGCTTGGCAGTCGCCGTCTTCTTGACGGTCTTGGCAGCGGGCTTGGTGGCCACGGCTGCCTTCTTGGCGAGCGGGGCTTTCTTCTTCGGCGCTGCGATCTTCTTTGCAGCCGGTGCGGCCTTTGCCGGGGTGGCAGCGGGAGCGGCTACGGCCTTGGGCGCTGCTGCGACCTTGGCCGATGCTTCGGCATAGGCTTTTTCAGCGGCAGCATCGATCTTGGCGACCGGCGCCTTCACTTCAACGGCTTTGGTTTCGACTTCGGACATGATGACCTCGCTTCATGTTGCACTGCACAAAATAGTGATTGCAACTGCGAAGTCAAGCATTTTTGTGCAGTGCACAATATTGCTTTATATTATTGAAGTTATGCGATAATTCGAAATTCTCCGCTCAACGCGTCTTGACGTAACGTCCCGGAGCATCCTCGATTCCCGCATCACCCTTGCCGCCGGGCGCGCGTTTGCCCTTGGCCGGGACGCGCGTGTCGGACTGGCGGTGCAGCCATTCGAGCCAATGAGGCCACCAACTGCCGGGGTGTTCGGTGGCGCTTTCGACAAAGGCTTTGAGCGATGGGGCTGCGCTGTCGCCCACCCAATATTGATACTTGCCCGCAGCCGGAGGGTTGACCACGCCTGCAATGTGGCCTGATCCGGCCAGCAAAAACTCCATCGGCCCGGCAAAGTGCTGGGTGATCCGCCACACGCTTTCCGCCGGCGCAATGTGATCTTCGCGCCCGGCCTGCACAAAACTGGGCGTTGCCACCTGCGTCAGGTCAATCGGGGTGCCATCAGCTTGCAACGCATCGGGCACCACCAGCTTGTTATCGCGGTAGAGATCGCGCAGGTAATCATTGTGCCACTTGGCGGGCAGGTTGGTGACGTCGCCGTTCCAGTGGAGCAGATCGAAGGCCGGGTAATCTTCGCCCAGCAGGTAATTGTTGACCACATAATTCCAGATCAGATCGCGCCCGCGCAGCGCGTTGAACGCGGCGGCCAGATAGCGCCCATCGAGATAGCCTTGTTGTGACGACAACTGCCCGATCATCTCCAATTGGCCATCATCGATGAAGTTTTTCAGATCGCCGCTCTTTTCGAAATCGACCTGCGCGGTGAAGAAGGTCGCGCTCTTGACCTTATCGGCCTCACCCCGGCGGGACAGGATCGCCAGCGTCGCCGCCAGCGTGGTGCCCGCGACGCAGTAACCGATGGCGTGGACGTGGAGCACTTTCAGCCGCGCGCGGACATGGTCGATCGCATCGATCTGAGCACGGATGTAATCATCCCACACCACATCGGCCATGCTTTCGTCGGCCGATTTCCAGCTGACCACGAAGACGCTGAGCCCCTGATCCACTGCCCATTTGATGAAGCTTTTCTTCGGCGTCAGGTCGAGGATATAGAACCGGTTGATCCACGGCGGGAAGATGATCAGCGGCACTTCGAGCACGGTTCCGGTGGTCGGACTATACTGGATCAGCTGATACAGCGGGGTTTCATGCACTACCTTGCCCGGCGTCGCGGCGAGGTTTTCGCCCAACCGGAACGCGTCGGGATCAGTGTGGGTCAACTGCCCGCGCTTCATGTCGTTGATCAGGTGCTGCATCCCGCGCACCAGGTTTTGGCCGCGGGTTTCGACGGTGCGCTTCATCACCGCCGGGTTCAGCGCAACGAAATTGTCTGGGCTCATCGCTTCGGTCAGCGCACTGACCGCGAATTCGAGTTGCTGGCGCTTGGCCTTGTCGAGCCCATCCATGCCCTTGACCGATTGGCGGAAGTAGTCGGCCAGCAGCAGATAGGTCTGGTGCAGCAGCAGGAAGGCCGGGTGTTCGCGCCATGCGGGATCGGCAAAGCGGCGGTCGCTTTTGGGCAGCGCGGCCGGATCGGGCGCTTCGGGTGCCTTGCCGCCCCCGGTCGCGCCTGCGACAAACCGTTCCATCACGCCAGACCACAATTTCAGCGAATCCTGCGCCAGTTTGGCCTGCGCTTCAAACAAACCCTTGGGGATCTGGCTGACCATGCTTTGCGAAATCACCAGCCATTGCGCCGGGTCGAGCGGATTGGTCGCCTTTTCCCCTGCGCCTTTGGCCTGATGCGCGGCAAAATCGAGCCACATCTGCTGCAATTGCGCGCTGGCGCTGGCCCATTCGCCCAGATCACCGGGGTCGATCCCCTGCGGTAACAGCGAATCGATCCCCTTGCCGGACATCATTTCACGCATGGCATTGCCCTGCATGTCGAAGAACCCCTTGAGGCTTTCGCCTGCACCAGCCATCGGGTTGTTATCGTCTGCCATAGCCTGAACTGTCCCTTGTCCGACGCGCGTTATATAGTGCCGCCAATCCGGGCGCGCGGCAATTGCCGAAAACGCCTTCCCACTGGCCGAGATATTAGCCTAGGAGGAAATTGGCGTGTTGCCCACTTAATCCCGCCCGAGACAAGGTGATGACGGACGATGAATGACCAGTTCTATCGCATGAAGCGAATGCCCCCCTATGTGATCGCGGAGGTTAACGCCATGCGCCATGCCGCGCGGCTATCCGGGCAGGACATCATCGATCTGGGCATGGGCAACCCCGATCAGCCGCCGCCGCAGCACGTCATCGACAAGCTGTGCGAAGTTGCTGCCAAACCCGATGCGCATGGCTATTCGCAGTCCAAGGGCATCCCCGGTCTGCGCCGTGCGCAGGCGGGTTATTATGCCCGGCGGTTCGGGGTTGAACTCGACCCCGAAAGCGAAGTGGTGGTGACGATGGGATCGAAGGAGGGACTGTCCAGCCTCGCCACTGCGATCATCGCGCCGGGTGATGTGGTGCTGGCCCCCAACCCGTCCTACCCGATCCACACTTTCGGGTTCATCATCGCGGGCGCAACGATCCGGTCGGTGCCGACCACCCCTGACGAGGAATACTGGATCTCGCTCGAACGGGCAATGAACTTTACCGTGCCGCGCCCTAGCGTGTTGGTGGTGAGTTACCCGTCGAACCCCACCGCCGAGGTGGTTGATCTGGCGTTCTACGAACGACTGGTCGCCTGGGCGAAGGAAAATCAGGTCTGGGTGGTGAGCGACCTTGCCTATTCCGAGCTTTATTACGATGGCAAGCCAACCCCGTCGATCATGCAGGTGCCGGGCGCGATGGATGTCGCGATTGAGTTCACCAGCATGAGCAAGACCTATTCGATGGCGGGTTGGCGGATGGGCTTTGCGGTCGGCAACAAACAGCTGATCGCCGCGCTGACGCGGGTAAAATCTTATCTTGATTACGGCTCTTTCACTCCGGTTCAGGCGGCGGCTTGCGCGGCGTTGAATGGCCCGCAGGACATTGTTGAAACCAACCGCGAGCTTTACCGCAAGCGCCGCGACGTGATGGTCGAGGCGTTCGGCCGCGCGGGCTGGGATATTCCCGCGCCGCCCGCATCAATGTTCGCCTGGGCCCCGCTGCCGCCAGCCTTGCGCAGCATGGGCAGCCTAGAATTTTCGAAACAATTGCTTACCCAGGCGCAGGTCGCGGTTGCGCCGGGCGTGGGATATGGTGAAAATGGCGAAGGCTATGTCCGAATTGCCATGGTCGAAAATGAACAACGGCTCAGACAGGCGGCGCGCAACGTCAAACGTTATTTGCAGTCAGTCGGGGTCAACAGTTCGGCGGCCTGACGGCGCAACGCAAGGCAGAGGTTTGGCGAGGCATTACGTATTCTGTGCGAGATAGGAAAAACCCCTACCGATTTGCGCCGCCCAATGTGTTAAACGGGATTCACTGCTGAAGGAGAGCCCCATGTTGTCCGGAGCCGCACGGCGGCTGACCGACAGGCAGCGCGCAGTGATAGAGCGCATTGATCGCCGCGTGCCAATCAAGGTTATCGCGCAGGAGCTTGGCGTATCCGAAACCCGGATAAACCAGCATATCCGCGTGCTTAAAGACGTTTACGAGGCTGGCAGCCTGGGCGAACTGGTTGAGAATTATCGCGCCACGCGCGCGCAGGCCTTGCCGCCAGAGCCTAAGGAAAACAACCTAGGGGCCAGCCCTGATGCAGTTTTGCGTCCCCCCTTGAGCGAACCTGCATACACAAAAACTCAGATTAACGCGGCGACGGATTTTCCTGATTTGGGCGGTCGGGATGACCCGGGTCAACTGGTTCTGAGCGACGCGATGCCCCTGATTGAACAGGCGCCGTGGCTCAGACCGGGCGAGCCGAGGGTGGTCCCCGGAGTGCTCGACGGTGAGCATGCCGTTCTGCTTCGCTTGGGAGCCATTGTGGGGATCGCATCAGGGATCCTTGCCGCCGTGGTGCTGACTGTGACCGCAGCCGTGGCCCTGAGCGATGCGATGAATGGCAAGGCGGCCGTCTCTGTGGAAAATCCTCAAGTTGCCGGCTGAGCACCGGCGGCTGCGGAGTATCACGATGAACGAACGTATCCTGTCCGACGCCCATCAATTGAAGAAACTGGTCCGCGAAGCCGAGGCAATCGCCGATGAATCGATCATTGCGATGGCCCGTTTGAAGCAGGCGATGCTGGCCGCGCGCCAGAACCCTGAAGTCGAAGTCCACACCGGCCAGCGCGCGCTGATGCGGCTGACCGAGGCTGAAAGCCAGGCCATGGCAATGTCCACCAACCTGCTGCGGGTGCACGATGAATTGAGCAAGGTTGCCCGGGTTCACGCAGGTGGGGACACCGGTGAAATTACGGTGATCCCCAACGAGGCAATCACGACCGCCGCTCCACAAGCCGCACGCGTAAACGCCTGATCGATCTGCGCTTGATGCTGGATCTGTTCAACACCTATCGCGGCGATGTGCAACATATTGCCAGTGTCTTGTTGGCACTGGCAATATGGCGCTGGGGTGCTGCCCCTGAGCGCTGGTCGATAGCAATCTTTGTAGCAGCGATGGTGGTGCCGGTCAGGTTGTTTGAATGGTTGGGCAATGGCAGTCTAGTGTTTGGTTCGCTGGCTTGGATTTATGTGACTATCGACCTGCTGGCCGGTGCGGCGTTTGTGGCAGTGGCGCTGAACGCCAACCGCAATTACCCTTTGTGGATTGCCGGGTTTCAGCTGGTCGCGATCAGCGCACATGCAGTCAAAGGGCTGGTCGATACGGTGTCTCCGATCGCGTATCTGATCCTCGCCAGCGGCCCATCCTATTGCCAGCTGGCGCTGATATTTGCCGGGTTCGCCCGCCATGTCACCCGAACGCGCCAGTTCGGCCCTTATCGCGATTGGCGCTCATCGACGCCCGGTGCGCAGTGGCCAAGCCTGTGATCGCGCCAGGTATGCTGATGCCAGATGCTTTGGCCGCGCAGGCGGAACTGTGGGCACCATGGTGATGCTGGTGCCTCCACCCGTGCACGACCATGCATCATCGCACGAGCAGCGCACCTCGGCGATGGTCAACTACCTGCGCAATGTGGTGCTGACGCCGCCCGCCCTGCACGAACGTGGCCATGCGATCTTCGTGGATGCGCAGCGCGCCTTTCTGGGCGATGCGGGTTTTGGCATGGGCAGCCTCGGCACATTGCAGCTGCGGATGCGGGCGCTGTTTGGCGAGGCGTTGCGGCTGGGCGCATCGGGCATCATCCTCGCGCATAATCACCCTTCGGGACAGTGCCAGCCAAGCGGCTCTGATCTGACCGCCACACGGCAATTGCAGGATGTCGCCCGCGCGCTCGATATCACACTGATCGACCATCTCATTTTCACCAACAGGGCAGTCTATTCGATGCGCGCAGGAGGGCTGCTGTGAACGCCGTCCTGTCGGCCACACGGCTTCCTGACAGCGACGCGCGACGCCCGGCGCTTGACCGGCGGCAGTCTGCGGCAGGGGCGCGTCTGGACTCGCGGCCGCCGATCAGTCAATCTGCGCTTCGCAAAACCCTGTTTCAAGAAAGCCCTAACCCATGCCTGCCACCGCCTCCATGACCGCCAACGACAGGGTTTCCATCGCGCTGGGAGAGGACGGCGTTGCGGTGGTGCGCCTCACCCGCCCAGACAAGATGAACGCGCTCGA
>JAHJSJ010000287.1 GCA_018830415.1 Alphaproteobacteria bacterium
ATCGTCAGTCTCAAGGCCATCCGCGATCAGTCCCGCGTCGATGCCAAACGCGCATCGGCTATGCTGGAAAGCGCTGGTCAGAAAGCCATCACCGCGCCTATGCTTGCCAAGTTCGCGCAGACGGCCCGCCAAAGAATGCGCCTGCCGGGTGGTGGCTATCGCCGCGACCACCTTCGCGCGCTGGCGCAGCGGGTCGAGGTCAGTGACGGCGAGGTTCGAATCATGGGATCAAAGTCTGACCTGCTGCGGACGCTTGCCGCAGGCGGTTCTGGAACACTGCCAGGCGCGGTGCCCAGCTTTGTTCCAAGGTGGCGGAGCGGGTGGGATTCGAACCCACGATAGGCTTTTGACCTATACACACTTTCCAGGCGTGCGCCTTCGACCACTCGGCCACCGCTCCGTTTGCTCGCTAGAGCAAGAAGCGCGCGCACTAGCCGCGAATGGATTGCTTCGCAAGGCGCGTGGTGGCACCAATGTTCTTATGAGAACCCTGCTGCTGGCGGCTTCGGCTGCGCTCACCCTTGCCCTGCCGCTTGCCGCTCAGGAGGAGCCGCCCTCAAGTAGCGAAGCGGTAGGGCAAACAAAGACTCCAGCGCCTGCGCCGTCAGAGATCGTCGCCGCTGCGCCCAAGGCGGATTGGGTGACGATTGCGGCGGAGGATCTGCTGGTGATGACCCTTGCGCCGGATGCGGATGGAAGCCCGCGCACGGTGGTGATCCAGCTGATGCCCGCGCCGTTCTCGCAAGGCTGGGTGCATAACATCCGCCTGTTCGCGCGGTCGGGATGGTATGACGGGATCACGGTCAACCGGGTGCAGGACAATTACGTCACCCAATGGGGCGATCCCAATTACGACAACCCTGAAGCGACGGGGAAGGCGAAGCCCTTGCCGGAAGGGCTGAAGGTTATGGGGGAGGCGGAGTATGTCGCGAATCTGACATTCCTCAAAGAATCCGAAGAGACGAAAGCACCGCCAGCCGGTCAGCGCGCTTCTGCCGATCCGTATGGTTCGTCATTACACGCTTTAGGGTGGCAATTGGCGGGGCAAGACATGAAACTCTGGCCCACCCACTGCTACGGCATGGTCGGCGTGGGGCGGAACTATTCGCCCGACACCGGATCGGGCGCGGAGCTTTACACCGTGATCGGCCATGCGCCGCGCCATCTTGATCGCAATATCGCGCTGGTGGGCCGGGTGATCGAGGGGATGCAGCACCTCTCCAGCCTGCCGCGCGGGTCGGGCGCGCTGGGGCTCTACACCGCCGAGGAAGCCGCCAAGCGCACCCCGATCCTGTCGGTGCGGGTGGCGAGTGATCTCGCACCATCCGAGCAACCCGCGTTCGAGTATCTCTCGACGACAAGCGACACCTTCGCCGCCTATGCCGAGGCAATCGCCAACCGCCGCGATCCGTTCTTCATCACGCCTGCTGGCGGCGCGGACATCTGCAACATCCGCGTGCCGGTGCGGCGGTCGGCGGCGAGATAATCGTCATTGCGAGTGTAGCGAAGCAATCCAGAGCGGCGCGCGATACGCTCTGGATTGCCGCGTCGCTTCGCTCCTCGCAATGACGAGGCTGTGCCTTATACCCGCTCCATCAATTCGATGCGGTTGCCAAACGGGTCTTCGGTGAAGAAGCGGCGGTAGCCTGCAATGGGCTTGTCATCGCGCGTTTCGCAACCTGCTGCCTCCAACCGCAATCGCAGTCCATCCAGATCATCCACCAGCAGCGCCGGGTGCGCCTTGGTTGCGGCACGAAAGGCCGGGTCGATGCCCAGATGGATCTGAACGCGCCCGCTGACGAACCAACAGCCGGCGGGTGACAAGGTGGCGGGTTTGGCCACCTCTGTCATACCCAGCAATCCGGCGTAGAACGCCCGCGCGCGGTCCTCACCCCCAGCCGGAATGGCAAGCTGCACGTGATCCAGCCCGATGATCGCCATTATTGCCGTTCCGCCTGCGCCACCGCATCGCTTGCCCTGAGGGCGGAGAGGATGCGATTTAAATGCACCACATCCTGCACCTCGATTTCGATGTCATAGGTGGTGAAGGGATGATCGAGCTGGCTTTGCACCAGGCTCGTCACGTTGGCCTTGTTCTGCGCGAAAATCCCCGCCATTTCCGCCAGCGTTCCGGGCCGGTCATACAGCGTCACTGACAATTGCCCCAACGCGCCGACCGAACGGCTGCCCCACGCCAGATCAATCCAGTCGCTATCCACCCCGCTGGCCAGCTCAAGACAGTCGATGGCGTGCACCAGCACGGTTTCACCCTTGCGGCGGATACCGACGATGCGATCCCCCGGCACCGGGTGGCAGCAATCCGCCAGTTCAAACGCCACGCCGGGGGTCAGGCCGCGGATCGAAATCGCGCGTTCGCGCCGCGTCCAGTGTTCGTCCGCCTCGATCCCGGCGGTGCAGCCGGGCACCAGCGCTTCCATCACCTCGCGGTCGGACAGCTTGGCCGCACCGATCGCATACATCAGGTCATCAGGCTCATCCATGCCGAGCCGTTCAATCGCGGCGCGGATGGCTTTCTTGCCGATCCGGGCCGGCACGCGGATCGCGATTTCATCGAACAGTTTCGATCCGATCGCCGCCACCTCGGCGCGTTCCTTCAGCCGCACCGAACGACGAATAGACGCGCGCGCCTTGCCGGTTACGACAAACCCCAGCCATGACAGTTGCGGCGCGGCGTGCGGGTTCTTGATGATCTCCACCACATCGCCATTATTGAGCGCGGTGCGCAGCGGCATGTGCCGCCCGTTGATCTTCACCCCCGCCGTCGCCAGCCCAAGATTGGTGTGGACGGCAAATGCGAAATCCACCGCAGTCGCGCCCTTGGGCAGCTGAAACAGCGCGCCCTTGGGGGTGAAGGCAAAGATGCGATCCTGATATACCGCCAGCCGGGTGTGTTCGAGCAGTTCTTCGGCATCGTGGCTTTGTTCGACAATCTCGATCAGATCGCGCAGCCATGCGACCTGCCCATCGGCCTTGCCATCCTGTTTGTAGGCCCAGTGCGCGGCAAGCCCGAATTCGTTGCGGCGGTGCATTTCGCGGGTGCGGATCTGCACTTCGACCCGCATCGAATTTTCGTACATCAACGCGGTGTGGATGCTTCGATAGCCATTGGTTTTCGGGGTTGAGATGTAATCCTTGAACTTGCCCGGCAAGGCCTGCCACGTGGTGTGCAGCACGCCCAATGCGCAGTAACTGTCCTCCTCGGTTTCGGTCAGCACGCGGAAGGCCATGATGTCGGTGACCTGTTCAAAGCTGACATGGCGTTCGGACATTTTGTGCCAGATCGAAAAGGGGTGCTTTTCGCGGCCCGAAACCTCGACCTTCAATCCGGCTTCGGCAAGGCGTTGCTTGACCTTGAGCGCGATCGCATCAACCTGCCCGCCGTCCTGACTGCGCAATTGTTCCAGCCGGGTGTTGATGGTGGCGTAGCCTCCCGGCTCCAGTTCGCGAAACGCCAGCGCCTGCATTTCGCGCATATATTCATACATCCCCACACGTTCGGCCAGCGGGGCGTAGATATCCATTGTCTCGCGCGCGATGCGCTGGCGCTTTTCGGGCGATTTGATGAAATGCAGCGTGCGCATATTGTGCAACCGATCGGCCAGCTTGACCAGCAGCACGCGGATATCTTCGGACATGGCGAGCAGGAACTTGCGCAGGTTTTCCGCCGCGCGTTCATTCTCGGGCATCGCCTCGATCTTGGAAAGCTTGGTCACCCCGTCGACCAGCCGCGCGACTTCGGGGCCGAAATGCGCCTCGATATCCTCGATCGTGGCGAGCGTGTCTTCCACCGTATCATGCAACAGCGCGGTGATGATGGTCGCCTGATCGAGCTTGAGGTCAGTCATCAAGCCCGCCACTTCGACCGGGTGGCTGAAATAGGGATCGCCGCTCGCGCGTTTCTGGGTGCCGTGTTTCTGCACGGTATAGACATAGGCACGGTTCAGCATCGCCTCATCGGCGTCAGGGTCGTAATCGAGGACCTTCTCAACGAGTTCGTATTGGCGCAGCATGATGCGGTGAATATGGGCGGCGCGGGCAATAGGGGCAAGCGCGATATTGCGGCAGCGAAGACAGGCGGCTTGGCAGGCGGGCGCGGCGGTGTTATAACGGGTGTATGAACAAGCCCGTCACCCATGCCCGTAGCCTGAAAATCACCAAGATCGGCAATTCGGCCGGGATCATTTTGCCGAAGGAATTGCTGGCCAAACTTAACGCCGAAATCGGCGATGAGATCAGCCTTGCGCTCAGTGACGACGGCATCACTTTGACCCCGGTGGACCCCGAGTTTGAAGAAGAGATGCGGCTCGCCCGGCAGATCATGCGGGAGCGTGTCAAGGTTCTGCGCGAACTGGCGAAGTAGGCCAGATGTCCGCTTGGCGGTGGGTGACCCACCGGGCCGCACTGTCTGCGCACGCCGAACAAATCGAAGAACACGGCGGCGCAGCCGGTGTCCGCGACATGGGGTTGTTCGAAAGCGCCATGGCGCGACCCATGCAACTCGAAGCTTACGGGGATCCTGATGCGGCGGCGTTGGCTGCTGCTTACGCTTTCGGCCTCGCGCGCAACCATCCTTTCGTAGACGGCAACAAGCGAACTGCCACCGTCGTCAGCCTGTTGTTCCTTCTAAAAAGCGGTTGGCGCGTGGAGGCAGATGACGCCGACATGACAGTTGCCTTTATCGCGCTGGCCGCCGGAGAACTCTCCGAGGACGAACTCGCAGACTGGTTCCGGCAGCGGGTGGTGGCGCTGGGTTGAGTTTTTCGATTGTTTTCGCAATATGCCCGCATGAACGATACCACTATAGCGCAAGCTCGGCTTTCGATCCGGGAACCGATCCCCGAAATCTTCGAAGCCTATTATCTGCTTTCAGCCGCTGCTGATGCTCATTTGCATGGCCAGTCCCGCACTGCCGAAACTCTGTTTGCAAAAGCGAATATGCCCGAGGTCTATGAATGGGCGTGGGCAGATTGGCAGAAGCCGAGCCTTAACATCAGGATACCCAAGCCTGAGAACGACACCATCAAGTTGCCAAAAATCGATCTTGATCCTGTCCGTGCACCATCAAGGCTAACGAAACGCGCAGTCGTCGATCGTGATGGCTACTGCTGCAGATATTGCGGCATTCCAGTCATCGACGCTGACATACGCAAGCTGCTGCATAAGCTATACCCCGAAGCCGTGCCTTGGGTGAGCAGCGCGCCCGAAAAGCAGCACGCCGCCTTTTCCTGCTTCTGGCTGCAATTTGATCACGTCATTCCGCACAGTCATGGTGGGCGCTCAGACGAAGAAAATGTCGTGATAAGCTGCGCCCTCTGCAACTTTGGAAAGCTGGACTACACAGTCAAACAACTCGACATTGCTGATCCTCGCGAGCGCACGCCAGCACCAAACTTGTGGGACGGCTTGGAGCGGTTACGCGGCTGCGGATAGCCCCGCGCCGCGCCTTATGACCAAGTCGCCCTTGGCGGCAGGCTCATCAGGATTGCGTCGATATTGCCGCCGGTTTTCAGGCCGAAGATCGTGCCGCGATCATAGACCAGATTGAATTCGGCATAGCGGCCCCGGTATTCGAGCTGGCGGGCCTCATCCTCTGGCGTGAAGTCGCTCCCCATCCGCTTGCGCACCAGCGCCGGGAAGATGGCGAGGAACGCCTTGCCGACATCTTGTGTGAAGGCCAGATTGCGATCAAACGCCGCGTCATCGACGCATTCGAGGTGGTCGTAGAAAATCCCGCCGACCCCGCGATGCACCTGCCGGTGGGGGATGAAGAAATATTCGTCCGCCCACTTTTTATACCGCTCGTAATAAGTCGGATTGTGCGGATCGCAGGCGGCCTGCATCGCGGCGTGGAACTCCGCCGTGTCCTCGTCATAAGGGATCGGCGGGTTCAAATCCGCGCCGCCACCGAACCATGCCTTGGTCGTCGTCAGGAACCGGGTGTTCATGTGGACGGCAGGCACGTGCGGGTTGGCCATGTGCGCCACCAGACTGATACCGGTCGCAACAAATCCCGGTTCTTCCGCGCTCGCGCCGTTGATGCTGCCAGCAAACTCTTTGGCAAAGCTGCCGCGCACGGTCGAGACATTGACGCCGACCTTTTCGAACACGCGGCCTTTCATCAACCCCTGCACCCCGCCGCCGGGATCGGGGTTGCCGTCTTCGGCGCGGCTCCAGGGCGTGTAGGTGAAGCTGGCGTCAGAACCCGCCTCGCGTTCGATCGCCTCGAACTCCGCGCAGATCGAATCGCGCAAGCTTTCGAACCACGCCCGCGCGCGCGCTGTCTTGTCAGACCAATCCATAAATCCCGTTCACCCAGAGCGTGTCGAAGGGCCGTCCTTCTCCCGAGAGGGCGGGTTAGAAGAAAAGACAATGCTTCGACAAGCCTGCTGTGAGCCTGTCGGCGAGCGGTTTTTGTTGCAGGCGGTGAGAAAGCCAGCAAAAGAGGGCTCATGGTTCCCGCTATGTTCGCGCCCTTCCCGTTCGCCGGTCACGAAATGCTGCTCGGCCCCGCGCGCGCACTATACTGGCCAGCCGAACGCACGCTGCTGGTGGCTGACCTGCATCTGGAAAAGGCGAGCTGGTTTGCGAAAGCCGGGCAGATGCTGCCCCCCTATGACAGCCGCGACACGCTCGAACGGCTGGCGGATGCGGTGCGGATCACCGGCGCGCGTCGGGTAATAACGCTGGGCGACAATTTCCACGATGATGCGGGCGCATTGCGGCTGGATGCGCATTGCACCGGGATGCTGGAGGCGCTGACCCGCGCGCTTGACTGGGCCTGGATCACCGGCAACCATGACGAGATGCTGGGAAGTTTGGGGCCCAAAGGCTTTGGCGGGACGATTGTGGACGAACTGGAGGTTGGCGGGATCAAGCTGCGCCAC
Organism: Alphaproteobacteria bacterium; assembly: GCA_018830415.1. Classification (GTDB taxonomy): domain Bacteria; phylum Pseudomonadota; class Alphaproteobacteria; order Sphingomonadales; family Sphingomonadaceae; genus Erythrobacter. Next base: position 6,906 of record JAHJSJ010000287.1, read on the forward strand.
GAAGCCCGCGCTGGCGAGACTGCGCCTGAATTGTCAGGCCACTACCACCCCAAACTGCGGGTGAATGTAAGAAGCCGCCATATTGCCCGCCCTTGTGCGGTCATGGGCCGCAGTGCTGCCGGGGCTGAGCGCATGATACTCCCCGCCTTCGGCACGCTCACCGGCGGGATGGACGCAGGCGCACCCGAAATCCTCGCCGCGCTGCAACCCGCGAACCGGATCGAGGCGC
>JAHJSJ010000028.1 GCA_018830415.1 Alphaproteobacteria bacterium
AAATTCATCAAACCCGGGGGTCGAACCGCGCCTGACCGAACCGGCATCAATGAACGGAACCACTTCAAGCGCGCCAGCGAACAGCGGCGTATCGACCCGTGCTTCGAGCGCAAATTCGACCAGCGATGCCCCGCCAATCGGGTTGCCAAAGGCGTCGCGCGGGCCGACACCCTGAAACCCGAACCCGCGCACCGATGCGCCGCCGCCGGCATAAAGCCTCCGCGAAGGTGCGATATCATCAGCATCAGCGCCCTGAATGGTTGCCACTCGCACACGCCCGGCCAGCGCTGTTGTTCCGACCGACTGGTAATAGCTGGCATCGCCCTGCGTTCGCAGATAGAACGACTCCGCCCCTTGCGAACGTGACGCTTCCGGGGCGAGATACAGCGTCGCGCGGTAACCGCTGGTGGGATCAAGCAGATCGTCACTGCCATCCAATGTGACGCTGCCGAACAATCCGCCGATCAGAAAGCTGCGGCGCGGCAGCGGGCCTCCAGGTGCTATCCTGACGGTGCGATTGCGCTCGTCAGTATAGAGCAACTCACCGCCGATTTGCCAACTCAGCGGTTTCTGGAACAGCAGGTTCGAAATCTTTTCAAACGTAGCGCGGGTCCCAAACCCACGCGCGTCGACCGCTTCGGTAGTGATGTCGCTGGCAAACAGATCGACGCTCAGCACCTGATCGCGGCCTAGGAAATTGTTGCGGCGCACCCCGATGCTGGCAAGCGCTTCACGCGTGCCAAGGATAGTGCGCAGCCGCAGCGCGCCTTCGGGCGGGAACAGGTTGCGGTGTTCCCATCGACCCTCGACCTTGAAACCATCTTCGGTGCCATACCCGATGGCCCCCGCGATGGTGCGCAGCGGCGCGCGTTCAAACCCGACGTCGAGCGCGACTTCGCCTGGTTGATCGCCTTCGGGCGCGCGGGTTTCGCGCGGAGTGACGGTAACGCTCGACACCAACCCGGTGGCGATCACCGCGCGGCGCAAGTCGGTTTCAAGGCTCTTCTGGAACCCATCACCGCGGTCGAAGCGGGCAATGCGCCCAAGGTGCCGCCCGGACAGGAACCGGGGTTCGCTGCTGACGATTTCGCCAAACACATATTTTCCGCCCGGCAGGACATCCAGCGTCAGATAGCCTTCGCTGCGGGCGTGGTCGATCAGCAGTTCAGGTTCGCCAATATTGGCAAAGGGATAGCCGCTTTCACCCAGCGCCACGCGCAGTTCAATCTCGCGTTCGATGATCCGATCGGCATAAAGCGGATCTCCCGGCCGAATCGCGAATGCCGCCATCAACCGGCTGGCATCAGGTTCGGGCAAAGCGGGCAGCGCGCCAAGATCGACGCGGCCGAATTGGTAGCGGGTGCCGGGCAGAATATCGAACCGGACGCTGGGCTGTGTGGCGACATTTTCGACATCGGCATCGCCGTTTTCGCGCGCGCGGCGGCCACCCGATAGCTGCCGCACCACGTCGCCATCATAATAGCCGTAAGTGCGCAGCATATTACCGAGCAATTCTTCATCCGCGCGGGCCCTGGCGGCCACCTGCGGCACCGATTCCGGATCGTCGCCGATCTGTCGCAAGTTCGACAACTCTTTGAACCGTCGCAGAAATTCGCGCCGCTCCGGGAAGGCATCCTCCGCCGCCGGCAACGCCAGCACGAGCCTGCTGTCCACCTGAGTTTCGGTCAGTTCGGGCAGCTCAGCCAACACTGGCGCGGCAATGCTGGCGAGCGCTTCAAGCTCGGGATCAGGTTCAAGCGGGGTTGGCGCATCGAGTGTCAGATCGGCAAAAACCGCATCAATGTCAGCCATCAAAGCCGATTCTGACGGGGGGGCAAGCCCGGTCAAGGCGGGGTCAAGCACGGGGCTGGACGTGTCTGGCGCGAAGCCGACTTCGTCGGATGCTGCGGCCGGATTGGCAACCCCGGCTGCGGCCCAGAGATCGGGGTCATCAACCGCGTCAACCGGGATCAGCGCGTCCAGCGACAGCGGAACCGGCGCAGGTTCGGGAGTAGGTTCTGGTTCTGGTTCTGGCGCAAAATCCGGGGCGGGCAAGGCCTCCCCCGGCGGCTCTGCCGCGGTGCCAACATCCTCTGGCGCGTCTTGTGCCGCCACCGGCACCGCCGTCAGCGCCAGCGCGCCCTGCCCCAATCCTGCGGTGAGTGCGAGAGCAAGCTTGAAAAAGCGGCGGAGCTCAGCTTTCCGGAAACTTGACAGGCTGGCCATCCTTGCCCCGCGCACCGACCAGCGGCACGTCCTGCGGCTGTCGCGGCGCGGTCGCCGCAGCGATCAGCCGCTGCTGTTCTTCCGCATCCATCAACTGCCAGCCTTCGCGGGTCAGCCGTTCCAGTGGACGGTAACGCACCTTGTATTGCATCCGCGGACTGCCTTCGACCCAATAGCCGAGATAGACATATGGCAGGCCTTCGGCGGCAGCGCGGCGGATGTGATCGAGGATGATGAAATTGCCCAGCCCTGCGCGCGTTTGATGGTCGGGATCATAAAACGAATAGATCATCGACAGGCCATCGCTCTGCCGGTCGGTCAGGCAGGCACCGATCAGCCGCCCCGGACGTCCGCCCAGCCCCGGTTCGCGATATTCGGTCACTACGCTGGACACCGGGGTATGTTCGATCATGTCGGCATAATCGAGTTCATCCATCGCCAACATACCACCATCAGGATGGCGCGCGCCGAGATATTTCGCCAGCAAGTCAAACTGTTCGTCGGTCGCCCACGGGCGGCATTCGGTGACGATCAGATCATCATTGCGTTTCTGATCGCGCCTTTGCGTGCTTGAAGGCTGGAATTGGCCGGCCACCACCCGCACCGAAACGCAGGCCTGACAATCGAGGCAGGACGGGCGATAGGCCACCGTCTGGCTGCGCCGGAACCCGATCCGGCCCAAGGCCTCGTTCAGCTGATCGGCGTGGAGGCCTTTAAGTTCAGTGAACACCTTGCGTTCGCTGCGCCCCGGCAGATAGGGGCACGGCGCCGGGCTGGTCACGAAGAACCGGGGAAAGCGGATCGGTGCCGTCACGGGTTGGGCGTATCCTTTCACGCGTGAATCGCGTCAGTGCAAGCGTTAAGAAAATCTTATGCCTGCACTGGCCCCTCGGTAAAAGTCCCTTAACCATAAATCCATGCGAATTATACGCGGGAATGCACGGTCTGCCGCACGAAGATCATCGGCGATGGCTTGAATCGGGACGTTTCGCCTTCCCCGCAAGGCGAAGTTTCGCGCGGATCAGGCCAGTTCGACCGGCTGCACCGAATAACCCTCGGCCCGCAGGCCTTCAACCAGCCGATCGACCTGATCGGCATCGCGCGCTTCGCATTCGATATCGGTAATCAGGCCCTTGGCCGGCAGCGTGGTGAAAATCCGCTGGTGATAGATTTCGATGATGTTGACGTTGTGTTCGCCAAACAGGCGCATCACCTTGAACAGCGCGCCGGGGCGATCCTGCAAGGTGATCCGCAGCCGCGCGAGCCGCCCCTGCCGCGCCAGATCGCGCAGCAGCACATTGGCGAGCAGCCTTGTATCGATATTGCCGCCGCACAACGCCAGGCCGACGCTTTTGCCCGCAAAACGCGCAGGGTTGCTCAGCACCGCCGCCAGCCCCGCCGCACCCGCGCCTTCGACCACGGTCTTTTCGATCTGGAGCAGCAGCGCCACCGCCTTTTCCAGCGCGGGTTCATCCACCAGCAGAATGTCGTCGACCTTTTGCGCGATCACCTGTGCGGTGAAATCGCCCGGCTGTTTGACCGCGATCCCTTCGGCCAGCGTATCGCCGCCGCAATCGTGGCTTTCACCCTTGATCCGGTCGAACATCGACGGGAACAGTCCGGCCTGCACGCCGACAACCTCGATATCCGGGTTCAATGCCTTGGCCACGGTCGCCATGCCCGAAATCAGCCCGCCGCCGCCAATCGGCGTGACGATGCAATCAAGATCGGGCTTCACGGCGAGCATTTCGAGCGCCACCGTGCCAGCGCCTGCGGCCACATCGGGATCATCGAAGGGGTGGACAAAGGTCAGGCCCAGTTCGATTTCCAGCTGGCGGGCGTGGGTATAGGCTTCGTCGAAAGTTTCGCCTTCGAGCACGACCTTGCCGCCGACGCTTTCGGTCTGCATCACCTTCACCGTCGGCGTGGTGCGCGGCATGACGATGGTGACCGGCACGCCCAACCGGGTGCCGTGGTACGACAGGCCCTGCGAATGGTTGCCCGCCGAAGCCGCAATCACCCCGCGGCTGCGCTGTTCATCATTCAGCAGCAGCAGCGCATTCAGCGCGCCGCGTTCCTTGAAGGCGGCAGTGAATTGCAGGTTTTCAAACTTCAGCCAGATATCCGCGCCGGTAATTTCCGACAGCGTGATCGAATGCATCATCGGCGTTTCGACCACCGCGCCAACAATCCGCGCGGCGGCGGCGCGTACGGTGTCGAGGGTCAGGTCGGCCGGACTGGCGGCGGCACCTTTGGGGCTGAGCGTGGCGGGCTGGGATGACATGATGCGGCGGCGATTAGAGGCTTGGACACGTAAGGGCAATCGCTCGCTTGCGGATTTCGCATCGGCACAGGTGTTGGCAGGCGCGCGCGAAGGCGATAGTCCCTCTGGGCATCAGGCCTCGCGCTCGAAGGAAAACCATGCTCCGCATACTCACATCTGTTCTGGCCGCCTCCACCGCCCTTGCTCTCGCCGCGCCTGCGCTGGCCGATACGCTGGTCGATAATGTCGACGGCGTGACGATTGACGGCGACGGCAAGGTGCTGCGCTTCACCGGGCTGGTATTCGATGACGACGGCAAGGTCACGCAAGTGCTTGGGCGCCGGGATGAACGCCCCCCGGTCGATTTCCGGCTGGATGGGCGCGGGCGCGTGATGATCCCCGGCATGATCGACGCGCATGTCCATGTGATGGATATCGGCTTTGCCGCGCTGACGCTCGACCTGTCGGGCACCACATCGCTTGATGATGCGCTGGCGACAATCAAGGCATTTGCGGATGAAAACCCCGGCCGCCCGTGGATTCTGGGACGCGGGTGGAATCAGGAAAAGTGGGGCTTGGGCCGCTTCCCCACGGCGGCTGAACTCGATGCGGTGGTGGCGGATCGTCCGGTGTGGCTGGAACGCGCGGATAATCACGCCAATTGGGGCAACACGCTGGCGATCACCACTGCCGGGGTGACCGCAAAAACGCCTGATCCTGCGGGCGGGGTCATTATCCGCGATGCCAGCGGCAAGCCTGCGGGCGTGTTCGTGGACAATGCCATCAGCCTGATCGCCAAGATCGTCCCCCCGCCGCGCGCCGAAGACCGCGATCTCGCCTTCTTCCGCGCGCAAGAGGTGCTGCTGACCAAGGGGGTGACGGCGGTGGCCGATATGGGCACCGAAATGGCCGATTGGGGTACTTATCGCCGCGCAGGCGATGCCGGGCGGCTGCGAATCCGGATCATGGCCTATGCCGAAAGTTTCGACACGTTGGAACTGATCGCCGGGCCTGGGCCGACCGGCTGGCTGTATGACGACCGGCTCCGGATGGGCGGGATCAAGATTTACCTCGATGGCGCGCTGGGATCACGCGGGGCGAGCCTGAAGGCGCCTTACGCCGATGAAGCCGGGGTCAAGGGGCTGGCGTTTCTCACCCCGGCGCAATTGCGCAACCTGATGAGCCGCGCGGCGATGGACAATTTCCAGACCGCCGTGCACGCCATCGGTGACGCTGCCAATGCCGATGTTCTGGCGGCAGTGGAGGAGCTTTCGGAAAGCTACACCGGCGACCGGCGCTGGCGGATCGAGCATGCGCAGATCATCGATCCGGCGGATATCGCGCGGGTTGGCCAGCACGGCATCATCGCCTCGATGCAGCCGCTCCACCAGACATCCGACCGGACAATGGCCGAAGCGCGGCTGGGGCCGGATCGGCTGGGCGGGGCCTATGCGTGGTGCAGCATCGTGGCTGCGGGCGGGCGGCTGGCGTTCGGATCGGACGCGCCGGTTGAACCTGCCGATCCCTTCGCGGGCCTCGCCGCCGCGATCAGCCGCACCGATGCCGATGGGCAGCCGTTCGGCGGGTGGTTGCCGCAAGAAACCGTCAGCCGGGAACAGGCGCTCGCAGGGTTCACCTCCGACGCGGCCTTTGCCGGGTTCGCCGAAGGGCGCTTCGGCCGATTGATCCCCGGCGAACGCGCGGATTTCCTGCTGGTTGACCGCGACCCGCTGCTCGCCTCGCCCGACGATATTCGCGGCACGCAGGTGCATGAGGTGTGGATCGGCGGGGTGAAGGTAAGCGGGGAGTAACTACTCCGCCGCCGCCTGTTCCTCGGTGTCGGCCACGCGCACGGCCTCAACCTTGCGCTCCTGCAACCGCATCAGCACCAGCGATGCCTCGAACAGCAGGATCAGTGGCAGCCCAAGTATGATTTGCGAGCCGGGATCGGGCGGCGTGACAATCGCGGCAATCGCAAAGATCCCCACGATCACATAACGCCGCGCGCCCGCCATCTGCGCGCGGGTGACAATCCCTGCGCGGTGCAGCAACAATAACAGCACCGGCAGCAGAAACGTCAGCCCGAAGGCAAGGATAAACTGCATCACCAGGCTGAGATATTCGCCCGCGCTGGGCAAGGCCTGCAGCTGCATCCCCCCCGCCTCCCCGCCAAACCCGAGGAAGAACCGGAACGCAGTGGGCATCACCACGAAATAGGCGAGCGACGCGCCGCCCAGAAACAGCACCGGGGTCGCGATCAGGAACGGAAGAAACGCCTTTTTCTCACGCGCATACAACCCCGGCGCGACAAACGCCCAAAGCTGGTTGGCGATGATCGGAAAGCTGACCATGAAGCCCGCAAACAGTGCGACTTTCAGCTCGACAAAGAACACTTCGGGCAGCTTTGTAAAGATCAACTGCCCCTCGCCATCCGGGAACGCCTGCTTCAATGGCCACACCAGAAAGCCGAGGATGTCGTCGGCAAAATACAGGCACACCCCAAACCCCACCGCCAGCGCCAACAGGGCGCGGATGATGCGGGTGCGCAGTTCGATCAGGTGATCGAGCAACGGCGCGCGGCTCTCGTCAAGATCATCAATCTTGAGCATTATCACCGCCTTTGGCAGGGGTTTCGGGCGCAGGTTCCGCCGGAGTGTCAGAAGGCGCGTCCACCGGGGGCGGCCCGGCCATCAGCTCCGCGTCGGAACTGGCGGCAACCTCAGCCTCGGTCAGGGCAGCGGAACGGCGCATGATTTCCTCGTTCTGCGCCTTCCACTTCTTTTCCATGTCTTCCAGCTCGGCTTCGCGCACCATCGTATCAATGCCGCTGCGGAAATGGGCCGAGACCCGCCGCAGCTTACCGATCCACCGGCCCGCCACGCGCATGGCGAGCGGCAAGTCCTTCGGCCCGATCACAACGACCGCGACGATGATGATGACCAGCAGTTCTGCGGCGCCGATATCGAACATGCGAGGTGCGGCTCTACCGCCTCCTTCAGGCGAGGTTACGCGCCGGTCGTGTCGTTTTTATCTGCCGGAGCAGGGGCTTCTGCCGGGGGAGCGCCATTGGCAGGCGGTTCGATCCGGGCCTTGGGCGCGGACTCATCAGTCTCGCTCATCCCCTTTTTGAAGCTGGAGATGCCCTTGCCGAAATCGCCCATCATTTCCGAAATACGCCCCCGCCCGAACAGAACCAGCACGACCAGTGCGAGGATGAGAATTTGCCAGATACCGATATTCATGGGGCGAGACTCGTGTTGGGTTGCGCCCCTTATATAGGGGCCTTGGCGCCGGGATGCCACCCGGCTGCAAAGGTGGCTCCGTAGCAGGATAACGCGGTTACGCGCTATCTCCTTCTGCTTCGGCATCATCGGGATCAAACCGCATCGCTTCTTCCAGTGCATCGTCGACCGGATCGAGCAACCCCGCGGCGCGCAATTCGTCGATTCCCGGCAGGTCGCGGCGGCTGGCAAGGCCGAAATGGTCGAGGAATTCGGGCGTGGTGGCATAGATCACCGGGCGGCCCGGCACTTCGCGGCGGCCCGCCAGCCTGACCCAGCCTGCCTCCATCAGCACGTCCAATGTCCCTGCGCTGGTCTGCACCCCGCGAATCGATTCGATTTCAGCGCGGCTGACCGGCTCGTGATAAGCGATGATCGCCAGCACTTCGGTCGCCGCGCGGCTTAACCGGCGCACCTGTTCCTTTTCGCGCCGCAGCAGGTGGGCAAGATCGGGCGCGGTTTCAAAATGCCAGCGCCCGCCGCGCTCAACCAGATGCACCCCGCGCGTGGCATACTGCGCGGCGAGCGCGGTCAGCGCATCGCGCAGTTCGGCAGGCTCAACCCCGCCCAGATGCACGGCCAGCGCGGCAATGGTCATGGGTTCGTCTGACGCGAACAGGGTCGCCTCAACCGCGCGTTCCAGCGTTCCGGGTGCGCTACTCATGGGCACGCTTCCTGCTTCAACCGCCGGATGCGCAAGGGCGCGAAGGCCGCGTCCTGCGCCAATTCCGCCCGCCCCCGCCGCGCCAGTTCCAGCGCCGCGACAAAGCTCGATGCCAATGCCGAGCGCCGCAACGCCAGTTCAGCATGGGGCGGCAGAAAATCGCGGATATCCATCCAGTCGAGCGTCACACCCAGCATCGCCGATACCCGTTCGAGCGCGGAATCGAGTGTCATCACCGGGCGATTGGCAACGTGATAGATGCGCGGCGCGGTGCGCGCTTTCACCTGCCCATAGGCCTGGATCAGCGCGAACATATCGCTGCGCCACACGGTCTTGCGATCGGTGCGCAGGCCTTCGGGCGCGCCCCGCACAAACACATCGCGCCCGATCCGGTCACGCCCCATCAGCCGCGCCGCCGCCTCACGCATCGCGCCGAGCCGTTGCAGGCGCAATTGCAGGCGCAGCGCCAGTTCTTCGGGCGAAGGGTCTTCCTGCTCGGCCTTGGGCAGCAGCATCGCCGATTTGAGGTAGGCGAGCCACGCCGCCATCACGAGGTAATCGGCCGCCAATTCCAACCTGAGCGCGCCCGCCCGTTCGATATAGCTCAGGTATTGATCGACCAGCGCGAGGATCGAAATCTGCCTGAGATCGACCTTCTGCCGCCGCGCCAGATCGAGCAGCAGGTCGAGCGGGCCTTCCCAGCCATCGAGTTCGAGATAGAGCGCATCACTATCGGGCCTGGCATTATCCGCCTGCGGGAACATGAAAGGCTCGGCCACCTCGTTCATGCCGCCGCTCCCGTCAGCGCCAGCAATTCATCGCGTTTCGCCAGCAATTCGGCATGTTCGGGCGCAATCCCGGGGGCAATCCGCGTGCCCGCCAGCGCCCGGTCAAGCCGGTTGGTGGTGGTTTCGGGCATGGTGGGCAGCGCTGCGCAAATATCCTCCATATCCGCCATTTTCGCCCAGCAATTGAGGATGATATCGCAACCCGCAGCATGGGCGCGGGCGGCGCGTTCGGGGATCGATCCGCCCAGCGCCTCCATGTCGATATCATCGGTCAGCAGCAGGCCATCGAACCCGATTTGCCCGCGGATGACATCGCGGATGATGGCGGGCGATAGCGTCGCCGGGTTTTGCGCATCCCACACCGGGAACAGCAAATGCCCGGTCATGCCGATAAGCGCCTGATTAAGCTTGCGGAACGGGGCGATGTCTGCCTCCAGATCCTCGGCGCTCGCGGTTACGACCGGCATCGCCTTGTGGGTATCGACATTGCTGCGCCCGTGGCCCGGCATATGTTTGATGCACCCGACCACCCCGCCTCCGGCCAGCCCATCGATGATCGCGCGGCCCAAGGCGGCGACCTGCATCGGATCGCGGCCCAGCGCGCGGTCTCCGATCACATCATGTGCACCGGGAAAGCGCAGGTCTAACGGGGGGTGATAATCGACCGTAATCCCCATCGCCGACAGTTCCTGGCCCATCGCGGTGGCATTGGCGCGGGCCGCCTCTATCGCGCTGGCCGGGGCCAGTTCATACAACCTATCAAAGGCTTCACCGCTGGGATAGGCCGACCACAGCGGCGGACGCAGCCGCGCGACGCGCCCCCCTTCCTGATCGATCGACACCAGCAGGTGGTCGCGCCCATGGATGCTGCGCAGGTCATCGGTCAGGCTGCGCAATTGTTCAGGACTGGCGCAATTACGCCCGAACAGGATATAGCCCGCCGGATCAGCATCGCGGAAAAACGCGCGCTCGTCTGCCGTTAGTTGCGGGCCGCTGAGGCCGAAGATTGCCGGAATCATCTGCACAAAATCGCAGGCTAGCGCGGAGCAAGCAAGGGCAAGGGGGTGTCTAGGGCGGGGAAAAGCCGCCTCAGAGCGCCTTTGACGCCGCCCTTACTTGATCTGGCAGTCGAGCCCGTCAGATTTCAGCGCCGCGCACAGCTGTTCGGCTGCGGCCCGATCCGGTGCCACCGCCTGCAAGCGATAGACCGTGCCGATATCGACCTTGCCTTCGACCACCCGGTGTTTCACGCCCGCCAGCTTGTCAGTGCGGCGCGACAGGTCGTTCCACCCCTGTTCGGCCCGCGCGCGGGTGCCATAGGCGGCGAGCTGCACGCCGACGCCGGTGAGGGCGGCAGGCGCGCTGGCAGGAACAGCATCCGTGCTCGATACTGTTGAAATCGACGGTTTGGGCGCTGTTGTTGCCGCAGGCGCATCCTTGGTCGCCACCACCGCCGGGCGTGTGCCGCCTTCACCCACCACGGGGGCAACATTGCCGGTTCCGGCAAAGGTCTTGCCGCCGGGGTTTTCGGGACGCTCCTTGATCGGCCCGGCGGGGGCTTTGATCACGCTGCCATCGGCCACCAGATCACCGCCAGCCGCCTTGTTCGTGAAGAACCACACGCCGCCAACAACCGCGCCCAGCAACAACACCAACGCCGCGGCAAAGCCGAGGATCTGCGCCTTATCCAGCCCGCCCGCGCCATCATCATCCTCATCGGATTCGAGCCACGGCAGGCTATCGGTGTCGGCAAGGTCAAGTTTGCCGTCAGCCTCGTTCAGTTCTTCATATTCAGCATCGATCATGGCGAACCTCGTGGCCTTCCCCCAAAAACGGCTACATCGTCTCTACAGCTTGGACGCCCAACACGCCAAGCCCATTGCGGATCACTTGCCCGATTGCCGTGCCAAGGAAAAGCCTTGCCGCAGTCAGCTGCGCATCCTGTTCCACGATGAACCGCTTTTCAACGCGGTCATTACCCAGGTTCCAGAAGGCATGGAGGTCGCCTGCCAGATCATAGAGGTAGAACGCAATCCGGTGCGGTTCGCGCGCGCGGGCGGCAGCCTCGATTTCGCGCGGGAATTGCGCGGCGCGGCGGATCAGCGCGATTTCTTCGTCCCCCAACCGGTCGATCGCGGCTGGATCGGGCGCGAACCCGGCCTCCGCCGCCTTGCGCAGCGTCGATTGAATCCGCGCATGGGCATATTGCACATAGAACACCGGATTGTCCTTTGACGCTTCGACCACCTTAACGAAGTCGAACTCCATCTGCGCTTCGGGCTTGCGGGTCAGCATGGTGAAACGCACCACATCCCTCCCCGCTTTCCCGCCACCCACTTCATCGACCATGTCGGCGATGGTGATGAAATTGCCCGAGCGTTTGGACATTTTCGCCGGTTCGCCGCCGCGCATCAGCTGCACCATCTGCACCAGCTTGACGTCGAACGGGATCGGGCGGCCTTCGCCTTCGGATAGCGCCGCGACCGCCGCCTTGATCCGCTTGACCGTGCCCGCGTGATCCGCGCCCCAGATGTCGATCAGTTCATCGGCGGTTTCGGCCTTTTGCATGTGGTAGGCGAGATCGGCGCCGAAATATGTCCACGCGCCGTTCGACTTCCTGATCGGGCGATCCTGATCGTCACCGAACTTCGTCGAGCGGAACAGCGGCAGTTCGACCGGCTCCCAATCTTCGGGCGGGGCCTTGCCCTTGGGGGCTTCCAACTCGCCATCGTAAACCAGATCATGCGCACGCAGCCAGCCTTCCGCCGCTTCGGGCTTGCCTGCCGCCTGCAACTCGGCCTCTGACGCAAAAATATCGTGATGGATGCCCAGCATCGCGAGATCGGATTTGATCAGTTCCATCATCCGCGCCACGGCTTGCTTGCGGAACAATGGCAGCCATTCATCCTCTGGCGCAGTGCGATATTGGTCGCCGAACTCCGCGGCCAGCGCCGCGCCCACCGGTTTCAGATAATCGCCGGGATAAAGCCCATCGGGGACCGCGCCGATATCATCACCCAGCGCCTCACGATATCTGAGGTGCACCGAGCGCGCGAGCACATCGACCTGCCCGCCCGCATCATTGATGTAATATTCACGGATCACGCGGTGCCCGGCCCATTCGAGCAAGGAGGCCAGCGCATCGCCCACCACCGCGCCGCGGCAATGGCCCATGTGCATCGGCCCGGTCGGGTTGGCCGAAACATATTCGACATTGACCCGGCGGCCCTGCCCCATTGCGGAGCGGCCATATTGGTCGCCCATCGCGGCGATGGTTTTGAGCTCGGCCAGCCAAGCGCCCGGCGCAAGGCGCAGGTTGATAAACCCCGGCCCGGCAATGTCGGCGTTGGTGATCGCGGGAAAAGCGGCCAGCTTGCCCGTGATCGCCTCGGCCAGCGCGCGCGGATTGGTGCCCGCCCCTTTGGCCAGCACCATTGCGGCGTTGGTTGACAGATCGCCATGCGAAGCATCGCGCGGCGGTTCCAGCGTCACATTGGCGAAGGTTGTGCCCGCAGGCAGCACACCATCCGCGACCAGATCGGTCAGCACATTTTCGATCAGCGCCGCATAGGCACCATAGAGGGTCTTGGGTTCGGTCATCGGGTTCTCGTGCGGAAGGCGCAGATTATCGCGCTTGCAAGAAAGGAAGCGGGGTCCCGGGTCAAGCCCGGGACGGAGTAAGTGCAATTAGCAAACGATCACGAAGTGACCGCAAGGCCGACCGGCCGCCCGCAGGTGCTCCGACGCAAAGCGGCGGAAACGCACTGAGGACGAAGGCGCGGAGGCGCCTTCGCAAACAAACTACCGCGTTACATTATACGCCAGCTGGTCCTCGGTCAGCTGAAAGCCGACGAGCATTTCGAAGCGGGTGCGCGCAATCGCGGCCTTCACTTCGGGATCGGCCAGCGGATCAAGCGCAGCTTCGGCATCCCCGGCACGGCGTTTTTTGGTGATCTTTTCACGGATATCGTCGGGCAACGCGGCATCGGCACGGTTGATGAACGACCCGACCTTGCCAGCGGCGCTCGCGCGTTCCTGCCCATCGGCAAAGGTCAGGGTGACTTCGCCCACCCGCTTGCTCACCACCGCGCTGCCGCCGCGCAGCACAGTCACGAAATAGGGCAAGGTCACCGTGCGCGCGCCGCGCGTGTCGGTGCGGCGCGCGTTCACATCAAACGTCGCCTCGCTATACACTTGTTCGCCACTATCGTTGCAGGTGGCGCGCAGATTGGTCATTGCCGCGCTGATATCAAGACTGTCGATACTGCGATCATCGCCGCTGCGAAAGGTGGTGACATCGCCGGTATAGTCAGGGATGCCGACCGCCGGGCACAGCGTGAGCACGCTGGTGACGCCAACGCCCTGATCGACCACCAGATCACCTTCCTTGGCGCAGCCAACAAGCGCCGCCATGACAGCAAGGGCAGAAAGTGAACGCATGCGAAGCATCATCAGAAGCCGTCCTATAATCCCAATCCGGTGCGCTGCTCTGTGCAGAGCCATATCGCAACCGCGCTCTAGCGAGAGACACCGCAAAGCGCTAGAGGAAGCGACATGAACGCGCCCTTTCCTGCCACCGCCCCCACCAACCGCGACACAGCCATTGCTTCGCGCCCCCCGCTCGACCTGCTGATCGCCGCCCCGCGCGGCTTCTGCGCCGGGGTCGACCGGGCAATCGAAATCGTTGAAAAGGCGATCGAACGCTACGGCGCTCCGGTCTATGTGCGGCACGAAATCGTCCACAACAAATATGTCGTCGATGAATTGAGGGCCAAGGGTGCGGTTTTCGTCGAGGAACTGGACGATGTGCCCGATGATGCCCCGGTGGTGTTCAGCGCGCACGGCGTGCCCAAAGCGGTTCCGGCCGAAGCAAGACGCCGCAAGCTGCTATATGTCGATGCCACCTGTCCGCTGGTTTCCAAGGTGCACCGACAGGCCGAACGCCAGATCGAAAAAGGCCGCCACATCATCTTCATCGGCCACGAAGGCCATCCTGAAGTGATCGGCACGATGGGTCAGGTCGATCCCGGACAGATGACGCTGGTCGAAACGATCGAGGATGTGGGCAAACTGGCGTTCGATTCGGACGAGCAATTGGCCTATCTCACCCAGACCACCTTGTCGGTCGATGACACGGCCGAAGTGATCGCGGCACTCGAACGGCGTTTCCCCAATATCAGCGGGCCTCGGGCAGAGGACATCTGCTACGCCACGTCGAACCGGCAGGCGGCGGTCAAGGATCTGGCACAGGATTGCGATCTGGTGCTGGTGATCGGCTCACCCAATTCGTCCAACGCGCTGCGGCTGGTCGAAGTCGCCGAACGGCTGGGTACGCCTGCCAAGCTGATCCAGCGCGCCAGCGAGATTGATTTTGCCTGGCTCGATGGGGTGAAAACTCTCGGCCTGACCGCTGGCGCATCGGCACCGGAAATTCTGGTGCGCGAAGTGGTTGACGCGCTGGGGCGCTATCGCCCGGTCGTGGAAAAAACCATCACCGCAGCGGAAGAAAAGATGGTGTTCAAACTGCCGCGCCAGCTGACCGAGTAACGGCACGGCGCGCGCTATGGCGGTTTATACGCACCTTGGGGCCGAAGAACTTGCCCTCCTGATCGCGCAATATGACGTGGGTGATCTGGTATCGGCCAAAGGCATTGCCGAAGGCGTGTCGAACTCCAACTGGCTGGTGGACACTACCGGCGTTGACGGGCGCGGCGCGCGGTTCATTTTGACGTTGTATGAACGACGGATCGAAACGGCTGATTTGCCCTACTTCCTCGATCTGCTCGATCACCTGTCGGCCAAGGGGTGCCCGGTGCCGCGCACCATGCATGACCGGTCGGGCGCATCGTTCCGCATGATTGAAAACAAGGCCGCCGCGCTGATCGAATTCCTCCCCGGCGTCTCACCCACCCGGCCCACTGCAGAACAGGCGCGCAGCGTCGGCGCAGTGCTGGCGCAGATGCATCTGGCAGCGCGCGATTTTCCGCGCACCCGCGCCAATGCGATGGACTTCACCGCTGCCGCCGCAATTCTGGATGCGTGCGGGGCGGAGCGGCTGGCGACAATCCACCCGCAGCTTCCGGCGATGCTGGATCACGCCCATGCGGCGGCGGCGCTCGATCTGGCCGCGCTGCCCGTATCGCAGACGCATACTGATCTGTTCCCGGACAATGTGCTGATGCTGGGCGACCGGGTGACAGGCCTGATCGATTTTTACTTCGCCTGCACCGGGCCGATGGCGCTTGATCTGGCGGTGACCCATGCGGCGTGGTGTTTTGATGGTGCGAACCGCTTTCAGCCCGAACTCGGCAGCGCGTTGATCGCGGGCTATGAAAGCATCCGCCCGCTGGAACCGGCGGAGCGCGCGCTATTTCCAGCGATTGCGAAGGGTGCTTGCCTGCGGTTTGTCGCCAGCCGCGCCGAAGATTGGCTGGACACGCCAAATGATGCGCTGGTCACGCGCAAGGATCCGATGCAATTCGTCCAGCGATGGCACTTCTACGATAAACAGGGTGCCAAGCTGGTTGCCTAAGCAGGCGAACCACGGCATGCCGCCAAGTGATGAAAAAGGTCAGTATTTTCACCGATGGCGCGTGCAAGGGCAATCCCGGCCCCGGCGGCTGGGGCGTGCTGCTGCGGATGGGCAATCACGAAAAGGAAATGTCGGGCGGAGAGCCTGATACCACCAATAACCGCATGGAAATGACCGCCGCGATCAGGGGACTGAACGCGTTGATCGAGCCATGTTCGGTCGATCTGTATTCCGACAGCAAATATGTGCTCGACGGGATGAGCAAGTGGATCCACGGCTGGCAGCGCAATGGCTGGATGAATGCATCCAAAAAGCCGGTACGCAATGCCGATTTGTGGCACGACCTGATCGAAGCCGCGCGTCCGCATCAGGTGACATGGCACTGGGTGCGCGGGCATAATGGCCACCCGGAGAACGAACGGGTCGATACGCTCGCCAGCGCAGAAGCCGCGCGGATCGCGGCGGGGAACGCCTGACAACCGTCAGCCTGCCCCCGCCAGCACCGTCACAAATCAGCTATTATCTTCAACCTCGGCACCAGGGCCGTTTTTCTTGATCGAATCAATCGCATTCTGCGCGCTCGATTTGCTGGAATAACCTTCGGTCGAAAACATGATCTCGGAATTATATTTGAACCGTACGCGGAACTCGCCCGCCTTATCCTTGTAGATTTCAAACTTGTGAGCCATCGGCTTTCCCCTTCCCTTGTGGTTGATTGACAAAGCGAACCTGCCAGATCGGGCAAAGCTTGGCTAGCCCGCTTGCGCTTGTCTGGTCAGGTAAAACCGCCCCGGCGCATACATTGCCGGATCGATCCGCGCGGTCATCGCGTCCGCCCCTTGCCCCAGCAGCAATTGCGCCCCCAACCGGGCAGCAGCGGGCGCGGTCTGGATGCCGAAACCACCTTGGCCGGCAAACCAGAAGAAGCCCGGTTGACCGGGATCGACCCCGTAAACCGGCAGACGATCAGGCGCAAAGCTGCGTAGCCCGGCCCAGCGCCGTTCAACCGCTTCGATCCGCCAGTCAGTCACCTGCTGAAACTGGTCGATGGCAATCGCAACGTCGATTTCCTCAGGCGCGGCGTCGCACGGATCAGACGGAACTTCATCGTGCGGGCTGAGCCACAGGCGGCCATTGTCAGGCTTGAAATAAAAGCCGCCGTTGATGTCGAGCACCAGCGGAAGATCTGCGGGCGCGTGCGGCGCAACCCGCAATACCGCCACGGTGCGGCGCAGCGGGCTGATGCCGATGGGGCGCACACCTGCAATCCGCGCGACATCGTCGACCCACGCGCCTGCCGCATTGACGACAGTTGCCGCGCGCCATTCTTCGCCGCCTTCGCTGGTGATCGTTGACACGCCGTCATGCCGGTCAATCCCGGCAACCCGTGCGCGGCAGACCACCTGCACCCCATGCCGCCGTGCTGCGCCCAGATAATGCTGGTGCAGTCCGGCCACATCAATATCGGCGCAGGCTGGCTGATATAGCGCCTCGCTCCAATCAGGGCGGATATGCGGCACCTTGTCCGCCAGCGTTGCGGATGACAGGCGCTCGATCGTCACGCCCGTCCCGGCGAAGGTGGTGAAAAACGCATCCATCGCCGGGCGGTCTTCGCCCCGCCCAACATAAAGCGCGCCGCGCGGGGTCAGAAAGCCGTGCTCTTCCAGATAGCCCCCCGATGCCAGCGTCAATGGCACCACGCCCGGCCCGCCATAGCATTCTTCGCGGAACGCGGCAGAGCGCCCCGTGGCATGGTATCCCGGCGCGTCTTCGGCTTCTATCAGCAGCACGCGCGCGTGGGGTGCGAGTTCGGCGGCGATGCTGGCACCCGCCATCCCGGCCCCGATTACGGCAAAATCATAGATTGTCACGGCGGTCACTTTTGCGGTGCCTCCCGATCAAGAAATTCGCTGATGGCTGCGATCACGCGGTCGCGCACCGCATCCACTTCGCGCAGGATTTCGTGATGCGCTTCTTCGCCGAAGGCCACCAATTCGCCCTTGGGAAGGCGGCGTGCGGCGGCGACATTGGCCGGGTGGCTAACCAGCTTGTCGGATGATGTCGAAAGGATCAGCACCGGCACGTCCACAACCTCCATCGCGCCCGGTGCCTCCAGCCGCCGGGTTGAGGCATAGGCACGCTCAACCC
>JAHJSJ010000288.1 GCA_018830415.1 Alphaproteobacteria bacterium
GCCACCCGGTCGCCGCCATCGCGGTGGCGATGTTGATCGCGGTGGTGGTTTTGCCGACGCCGCCTTTCTGATTGGCGATCGCGATTGTCAGCATGATGGGGTCAACATGGTGTTCCCGTCCTTCCAGCGCGCCAATTCGCCTTGAATCGTCGCGGTTTTCGCGTGTCAGGCCTTCACGATGATCCCGGCCTCGGGATCGGTCAAGGAATGTTTCACGTGAAACATTGCTCGAATCGCTGGTTTCAACGCTTCTAATTCCTGCGCCGCCGATCGCCCTTTGGGCAAGACATAGCGGGTGGCGCTTGTGGAGAAGGGTGCGGATAAGGCCAGAAGCTTGGGCAGCGGTGCAAAGGCGCGTGCCGAAATGGCGCGGGCGGAAAATGGTGCAACCCGCTCCAACCGCTGCGCTTCCACCCGGCATTTGGGCAAATCGAGCGCGGCGATGCAGCGGGTCAGAAACTCCGCCCGCCGGCTGCGCGATTCGACCAGCACCACCGGCATGTTGGGATAAAGCGCAGCGATCACCAGTCCCGGAAACCCCGGCCCGCTCCCCAGATCGAGCCACGCCCCGCCGGCATTCGCCCCAAATGTTTCACGTGAAACATTTTCGATAAGCTGCGCCGAATCCGCAATGTGGCGCTGCCAGATGTGGGCTTCGGTGGGTTTGGCGATCAGGTTCTGGCGCTGGTTTTCCTCCAGCACCAGCGCGGCAAAGGCCTCGATCCGCGCCAATCCCTCGGCATCGGTCAATCCCGCCACGTAGGCGCGGGCTTCGGCCTCGTTGTGGATCACGCAGCGCGGCTCCCGTTGGCAAGC
Source organism: Alphaproteobacteria bacterium (assembly GCA_018830415.1). Classification (GTDB taxonomy): domain Bacteria; phylum Pseudomonadota; class Alphaproteobacteria; order Sphingomonadales; family Sphingomonadaceae; genus Erythrobacter. The sequence goes on from JAHJSJ010000288.1 coordinate 817, forward strand.
CGCCGCGCGTGGACAAGCAGCGCCGACAGCGCCGCCGGGGTCACGCCCGCCACCCGCCCCGCCGCCGCCAGTGTTCCGGGCGCGGCCTTGGTCAGCCGCTCGATCATCTCGTTCGACAGGCCGGGAACCGCGCCATAGGGGAAATCCGCGGCCAGCGGCAGCGCCTCGCTCGCGCGCAGATCGCGCAGTTCGCTATCCTGCCGGGCGAGATAGGGGGCATAGGCGGCATCCTCGGCCATTTCTTCGGCCAGCAGGGGATCGAGCGCGGTCGCATCGCCGAGCCAGGGAGCCAGCGCATCGAGCGTCACCCCATCGTGCCGCAGCCATTCGGACAGCGACCGTTCGCCGTGATCGCGCCGCACCGGCAACCCCGCATCGGCCAGTTCGCGCGCGTGGACGGCCTGCGAATGTTTCACGTGAAACATTTTGCGGGTGTCTTCACGCCGTTCCCACCACGCGCGGCGTTCCTCACCCACGCAGCCTGCGGCAATCCCCAGCCCGGTCAGCCGCGTCGCCGCATTATTCGCGCGCAGCCGCAGCCGGTATTCGGCGCGCGCGGTCAGCATCCGATAGGGTTCAGACACACCCTGCAAGGTCAGATCGTCGACCATCACCGCGATATAGGAATTGGCGCGGTCGAGCGCGGGCGCGGCTGTGCCGAGCGCCGCTGCCGCCGCCTCCAGCCCCGCGACCAGCCCCTGCGCGGCGGCTTCCTCGTAACCGGTGGTGCCATTGATCTGCCCGGCGCAATAAAGGCCGGGGATCGCACGCACCTGCAGATCGGGGGTCAGCGCGCGCGGATCAATATGGTCATATTCGACCGCATAGCCCGGCTGCACAATCTGCGCCGCGGCGCAGCCCGGCATGGTGCGCACCACGGTCTGCTGCACATCGGTGGGCAGCGATGTGCTGATCCCGTTGGGATAGACCAGATGCGTGGTCAGCCCTTCCGGTTCAAGGAACACCTGATGCCCGTCGCGATCGCCAAAGCGGTGGATCTTGTCCTCGATCGAGGGGCAGTAACGCGGGCCAGCCGCGGCTATCGCGCCCGAAAACAGCGGCGAGCGGTGGAGATTGGCGCGGATCGCATCGTGGCCTGCCTGCGTGGTGCGGGTGATCGCGCAGAAAATCTGCGGGTTCATCCGCCGCGCGGTGAGCGGTGACATCGTCCACGCCGCGCTGTCAGAGGCTTGTTCCTCCAGCACCGCCCAGTCAATCGTGCGTCCGTCGATACGCGGCGGCGTGCCGGTCTTGAGCCGCGCCATCGGCAGATCGGCCCCGCGCAACTGCTCAGCCAGACGCTTTGCGGCGCTTTCACCGATGCGCCCGCCTTCAAAACGTTCCTCACCCCGGAACAGCACCCCGCCGAGGAAGGTGCCGGTGCACAGCACCACGCGTTTCACGTGAAACACGGTGCCGTCGGCCAGTTCCAGACCGGCGACTTTGCCGCCCGCCATCACCAGCGCCGCCGCCTCGCCTTCGATCAGCGTCAGGTTCGTCTGCGCGCGGACAATCGCCTGCACCGCCGCCTTGAAACGCACCCTGTCCGCCTGAACGCGCGGGCCCCACACCGCGCTGCCCTTTGAGCGGTTGAGCATCCGGTAATGGATCGCCCCCGCATCCGCCGCGCGGCCGATCACCCCGTCAAGCGCATCAACCTCGCGCACCAGGTGGCCCTTGCCCAGCCCGCCAATCGCCGGATTGCAGCTCATCGCGCCGATGGCGTCGAGGTCAAAACTCACCAATGCCGTGCGCGCGCCCATCCGCGCCGCGCCGCAGGCAGCTTCAACCCCGGCGTGACCGCCGCCGATGACAAGGACATCAAAGGAACGCATGGCGCAGGCGATAGGGCGCGGGCGGCGAATCGTCAAAGCGGATTCGTGAGGGGCGCTTGAAGCGGCGAGATCAGTTTCAAATAAGATACCAATGTTTCACGTGAAACATTTTGCCCCGCCATCTCTTACCAGCGCGCTAAGATGCTGACGCATCACGCGCTGGAAATGCTCAAGCGCCGCACGGACTTAACCAAAGCGCGATGAGTAAGAATCATCGCGCTTTGGCCTCACTTCCCAATGCAGAACCGCCCGAACAGCGTATCGAGCATATCCTCGGTGGTGGCGCGCCCGATCAGCCGGTCAAACGCCAGCCGCGCGCGGCGTAGTTCTTCAGCGATCAGCAGCGGGTCGGCCAGGCTGTGCGCCGCAGCCAAAGCCTCCGCCGCCTCAGCCAGGCGCGCGTGCTGGCGAGCATTGAGTGCCGCTTCCCCCGGCTTGGGCAGGCGCGCACGGGCGGCGTCGACCAGCGCCAGCTTGAGATCGCTCAGCCCCGCGCCCGTCACCGCCGAAAGCGTGAACCGTGCCGCCGGTTCTGGCACAAAGCCCGCCCGGTCAGCCTGCGCCGC
>JAHJSJ010000289.1 GCA_018830415.1 Alphaproteobacteria bacterium
CACCATGCCGGGCAGCCAATCGCAGGTGCCATCCACCCGCACCCCGTCAACCATGGCATGGCCATCGCCCAGAACCACCTCAAACCGCTCATCGCCCAGCTTTACCAGCCATTCGCTCGCCACCGGCAACGGCCCGTCAAGCTGGCCCGAAATGTGCCGCGCGCGCGCTTGCAGGCTGAATTCGTTACCCGCGCACACGGCGGCGAGGATGCGGCGGAAATCCTGCGAAGTCGCCGCTCCGTGGAACCCATCAGGGTATTCCTCGGCGATGAAACCCGTCGTCAACTCACCCGAGCGGAACCGCGGGTGCTGCATGATCGCGCTCAAAAAATCGACATTGTGCCCCAGCCCCTTGATGCGGAAATTGTCGAGCGCCTCGATCTGCAAATCGGCTGCTTCGTCGCGGGTGGGTGCCCATGTGACCAGCTTGGCGATCATCGGGTCGTAGAACATCGACACCTCGCCGCCTTCGTATACGCCGTCGTCAACCCGCACCGAGCCATTGCCGCGCGCCACCCCGCGCCGCGCCTTGCCTGCGACGGTTTCATCTTCGCTCCATCCGGGCAGCGGCGGCGAATAATGCACCAGCCGCCCGGTCGAGGGCAGAAACCCGCGATAGGGGTCTTCGGCATAAACGCGGTTTTCAATCGCCCAGCCGTCGATCCCGATATCATCCTGCGTCATGCTGAGCTTTTCGCCAGCCGCCACACGGATCATCTGTTCGACCAGATCAATCCCGGTGATCGCTTCGGTAACGGGGTGTTCGACCTGCAAACGCGTGTTCATTTCGAGGAAGTAGAAGCTCTCGCCGCTCGGATCGGCACCGCTGACGATCAGTTCGACCGTGCCCGCGGAATAATACCCCACCGCGCGCGCCAAGGCGACGCATTGCTCGCCCATCGCTTTACGCATCTTGGGCGTGACAAAGGGCGACGGGGCTTCTTCAACCACCTTCTGGTGGCGGCGCTGGATCGAGCATTCGCGCTCGTTCAGGTAGAGGATATTGCCGTGCTGATCGCCGAGAATCTGGATTTCGATGTGGCGCGGATTGAGGATGAACTTTTCGATGAACACGCGATCATCGCCGAAGGAATTGAGGCCTTCGCGCTTCACGCTTTCAAAGCCTTCGCGCACGTCGGCCTCAGAATAGGCGAGCCGCATCCCCTTGCCGCCGCCGCCGGCGCTGGCCTTCATCATCACCGGATAGCCGATCTCATCCGAAATCCGCACCGCGTGCTCAGTATCGTCAATCTCGCCAACAAAGCCGGGCACGACATTGACGCCCGCCTGCATCGCCAGTTTCTTGCTCTCGATCTTGTCTCCCATCGCGGCGATTGCGCCCACGGGCGGGCCGATGAAGGCGATGTTTTCTTTCGCCAGCGCCTCGGCGAAAGAAGTGCGTTCCGACAGGAAGCCATAGCCGGGATGCACGGCCTCGGCCCCGGTTTGCTTGGCTGCGGCGATGATCCGTTCCGCGATCAGGTAGGATTCCGCCGCAGGCGAAGGCCCGATATGCACCGCCTCGTCAGCCATAGCCACAAACGGCGCGCGGGCATCGGCATCGGAATAGACCGCAACGGTCTTGATCCCCATTTTGCGGGCGGTGGTGATGACCCGGCAGGCGATTTCACCGCGATTGGCAATCAGGATTTTCGAAAACACGGCGGAACCTCTCGTGCAGATGCGTTATCTTGTCACCGGGCTATGCCGCCTGATGGCGCAGCCTGCAAGCTAGCGGATTTGAGGCACAGGACTATGCCTAGCGCGTCATTGCGAGCGAAGCGCGGCAATCCAGAGCGGAATGCGCGGCGCTCTGGATTGCCACGGGGCTTTGCCCCTCGCAATGACGAACGCAGGAGCGGCCGCTCAAGGCTAACCGGGGGTTTCGACCAGTTCGCGCAATTGATCGGTGCGCATCCGGGTGAGCCGCGCCTTGCAAGTGGATATCAGCAATGGTTCCAGGCTGCCGCCGCGTGCATAATACCCCTCAACCCGGCAATGCGCGTCGCGGTAGCGCAGCCAGGCGCGCTGGGATTCGAGCAGGCTTTCGAAATAGCCTTCGCGGGTGTCGTGTTCGCCCGCACCGTGGGCCACAAATGCGGCATCGCGGGCCTTCATTGCGGCGACGGTGATCGGCCACTGCGCATTGAGGCGTTCATCCGCGACTTCGAAATCGCGCGCGGCGCACCAGTTCATTTCCTGCTGCATGATCGGATCATCGCAGCTCCACTCGGTATTGGGGGGTTCAGCGGCTTGCGCGAAAAGCGGGAGTATCAGCGCGGCAATCATGGCGCGTTCCTTTCAGCAAAACCGATCAGGCTATCAGCGTAGGCGGGCGCGCCGCGCCTGTCACCTTCGCCGTTGACGAGGGTTTGCACCGCCTTCCCAAGCATGGCGATATTGGCGGGGGAAAGGTTGCCCAATTGCTCGACATAAATCCCGATGGTGAACAGGATCGCGCCGGTCTGCGGGAGCCGTCGCAGCGTCTGGCGTTCGGATCGCACGAACAGCGTGCTTCCCGCGTTGTCGGGGGTGACATGGGCGAAGGCTTCCTGCGGCGGCTTCTCGGGCAGCCAGCGGCGTTCTCCCGTCGCGGCGATGAACCAGTTGCAGCGGGCATAGATCGGGCCGGGGCGCAGGGTTTCCATGAAACGATCGACCCCGGTGGCGAGTTGCTCTTCATAGCCCGCGATGGGCGCATGGAGCGCGCGCAGGGGCAGGCCGATCTTGTCCTTGGGGTGCCAGTCCGATGGCCAAGCGACTGCTGCACCGATCAGGCGATACACATCCTCGCCCTCGCGTTTGGTGAGCAGGCACAGGTCTTCGTGGG
>JAHJSJ010000290.1 GCA_018830415.1 Alphaproteobacteria bacterium
ACCGCCGGCCCGGCAGATCAGACCGCCGCGATCCGCACCAGCCGCAACGCCATCGTCGCGGAAACCCGGAACGGGCGCGGCCCGGTCAGCGTCGGGGTTGGCGGGCAGACGGGCAGCTACGGTTCAGGTGTCGGCCTTGGCGTTGGCCTCAATCTGGGCGGCGGGCGCGAAGATGCCACGGCCATAACCGAACTTTCGGTGCGCATCACCCAAGGTGACAATGCCACCTTGTGGGAAGGCCGCGCGCAAATCGCGACAGGGGTGAAATCGCCCTATTCACAGGTTGACGCCAGCGCACGCACGCTAGCGGCAGCCTTGTTTCGTGATTTTCCCGGCGGCGATGGCGAAACCGTGACGGTCAAGGTCAAACAACTTCAAGGAATCAAATGACTCAAATATTTATCGATGCCGCCTTCGATGGCGGCAATATTGGAGTGCTCGGAATCGAAGGCCGCACCGCACGTTTGGCGATCCAGCAGGATAACGCATCGGAGTTCTTCCAGTGGTTCCATTTCCGCGTCTGCGCCAGCGCGGGCGAGGAAGTGGTGCTCAAGCTGACCGGGCTGAACGCCAGCGCCTATCCCGGCGGCTGGCCCGATTATAATGCCTGCGTTTCGGAAGACCGCGACTACTGGGCGCGCGCGGAGAGCGCCTACAATCCGGACGAGGATGGCGGGACGCTTACCGTCCGCTATCTGCCCGCATCAGACGTGTGCTGGTTCGCGTATTTTGCGCCTTATTCGATGGAGCGGCATCACGATCTGATAGCTGAAACGGCCTCATGCGAGGGCGTCGATCTGGTGCGGTTGGGCACCACGCTGGATGGCCAGCCGATCGATTGCCTGGAAATGGGCGAAGGCGATGTGCAGGTGTGGCTCTACGCCCGCCAGCACCCGGGCGAGACGCAGGCCGAATGGTGGATTGAAGGCGCGCTGGAATGCCTGACCGATCCCGCCGATCCGGTGGCGCGGGCGCTGCGCAAGGCGTGCCGCGTCCATATCGTGCCCAATTGCAACCCAGATGGTTCAAGGCGTGGGCATTTACGAACCAATGCGGCTGGGGCCAACCTGAACCGCGAATGGGCCGACCCGACGCCGGAACGCGCGCCCGAAGTGCTGGCGATCCGCAATCGGATGGATGCGACCGGGGTCGATTTCGCGATGGACGTCCACGCCGATGAGGCAATCCCGGCGGTGTTCCTTGCCGGGTTTGAAGGCATCCCCGGCTGGACCGAGGCGCAGGGCGAAGGCTATTACCGCTATCAGCGCATCCTTGACCGCCGCACCCCGGATTTTCAGACGAAGCTCGGTTATCCCAAGGCCGCAGCGGGCCGTGCCAATCTGTCGATGAGCACCAATCAGGTCGCACAGCGGTTCGGCGCGGTCGCGATGACGCTGGAGATGCCTTACAAGGACCTGGCCGATTTTCCCGAGCCGGAACAGGGCTGGAGCCCCGAACGCTGCAAGCTGCTGGGCCGCGAATGCATGGCGGCGTTGGTGGAGTGGTTGGAAGGCAAACCCTTGCCCTAGGCCAGATTGGAAGGCCCAAACGCGTGCGGCAGCAGCGCCGATAACGCCGCGCGCCGCACGTCATCCTTGCTGACGCACAGCACCTGCGGATCGGTTGCGCCCAGCGCGGCGACTTCATTGAGCACCTGACGGCAGCGCCCGCACGGCGTGATCGGTTCGGCACCGGCCTTGAGGCCCACCACCGCCACCGCCAGCAACCCGCCGCGCCGCCCTTCGCCCAACGCCTTGGCCACCGCTACCGTTTCGGCGCACAGGGCGAGACCATAGCTCGCGTTTTCGACATTGCAGCCGGTCACTATCGCGCCATCATCGAACAATAACGCTGCGCCCACCGGATAATCGGAATAGGGCGCGTAGGCGTGCTCGGCTGCGGCATAGGCGGCGGCGATGAGTTCAGCTTCTAGTTCTTCATTCAACATCATGACCCCGCTCGTGCTGAGCTTGTCGAAGCACCTTGCTCCATGCACCCTTCGACAAGCTCAGGGTGAGCGAGTGTGGGATACGAGCCTTTCATTTCTGCACCACCACCCATTCGACCGGCTCCTCGCTCGCCGCGCTTACCATTTGGCTGTTGGCGCTCCATAGCAGCCACGGTCGGCCCGCATAGTCCGGCCGCGCCCGGTCGCGCGCCAACCACAGATCGCGGGTCAGCGCGGCGGCGGTATTGTGGCGTTGCTCGAACGCGCGGCTTAGTTTGAGGATTACCGGCTTGCCCGCGTGGGTTTCAATCTGATTGATCAGCGTCATCAGCTCGCTTTCCACCGCTGCATCGCTGACCTTGGGATTGCAACCATCGGCAAGCCGGGTGAGGCCAATCGCCGGCGGCAGTAGGTCAGGGTCGCGCGGCACCATCTGCGCAAACACCCCGCTTTGCAGATCGGCCGGAACGCAGGGGTCGAAATTGAGCACGACACCCACTTTCATCCCGGCAGCGCGCGCGCGCCGGTACCGGTCTGCAAAGCTGCCTGGGGCGTCTGGCAGCGGATCGAGCACTAGCGGCAAATAGACGAATTGCGCGCCGATCGCTTTCAGCGTGGCAAACTTCACCTCGGCCCCGCCCACCGGGGCAAGCGCACCCTGTTCGGGATAGAGCGCCTCGTCCGGGCGCCATTCGCGCATGTCCCACCAAAGCCACGCAGCAAAGGCGAGCGCAACCAACGCAGCCAAGGCGCCGATCCGCAAAAGCCAGCGACGCGGTGCCTTTCGTCCGGATGTCTTGCGCCCGCGCGCCATGATGTGCCTGTCAGCCCTTGATGTGCAGCACGCAGATCAGCGTGAACAATCGCCGCGCCGTAGCAAAATCTGTTTCGACCTTGCCCTCCAACCGTTCCAGCAGCAGTTCCGCGGCGCCATTGTGGATCCCGCGCCGGGCCATGTCGATCGTCTCGATCTCGGATGGAGTGGCCTTGCGGATTGCCTGATAGTAACTGTCACATATCGCGAAATATTCGCGGATCGGGCGGCGGAACCGGGCCATGCCGATCACCAGAGTCTCCAGCAGAGCGCCGGCGGTATCGCTTATATCCATCGCCAGCCGCCCATCGGTCACCGAAAGGTGGAGGTGATAGGGGCCAGCCCCCCCACGCTCGACCGCGCGTACCGGTTTGAAGGTGTTTTCTTCGATCAGGTCATAAATCGCCACGCGGCGTTCCTGCTCGACATCGGCGTTGCGCCACAGGATCGTCGCCTCGTCGAGTGTGACCTGCGCAATACGATACGCCCCCGCAACAGCAGGTGACAGGGGCAGGGAATCGCGCGGCAGATCGGCCATAGACCCTGCCTTCGCAGATGCAGGGGCTGCACTTCAAGCACTTCGGTAAACTCTCCCCGCTATCCACAGCATGCAAAATAAATATTGGCAGCAATCACCCTTGCGCGATGGGGCGCGCGAGGCGCATCAGACCGCCATGATCGAACCTGCAAAAGTCACCAGAATCAACGCTGCCCCCGGTGAAGACACCAGCGATGCCGACAGCCCACTGCGCAAGCTACCCTTCAATCTGGAGGCTGAGGCCGCATTTCTCGGCGCGGTGCTGATTGATAATAGGGTTATCGAGGAACTGCAGGTGCCGATCCGGCCCGAGCATTTCTTTGAAGCCCTGCACCAACGCATTTATGAACGCGTGCTGGTGCTGATCGAACGCAACACCACTGCATCGCCGGTAACGCTGCGCCCCTATTTCGAAGCGGACGAGGCGCTTAAGGATTTGGGCGGCACGTCCTATCTGGCGCAGCTTACCGCCAGCGGGGCCGGGCTGCTTGCCCCGCGCGAACTGGCGCAGCAGATTTATGATCTGGCCTTGCTGCGCGAGCTGGTGAGCGTCGGGCGCGGGCTGGTCGAAGGCGCGCTTGACACCTCGCAGGACACCTCGCCGATGGACCGCATCGCGCAGGCCGAAGCCGATCTGTTCCGCGTGGCCGAAGGCGCGGCGACCGGGCGCGAGGCAGCAACCTTCCGTGATGCGGCGGTGCAGGCGATCAAGATGGCCGAAGCCGCGATGAATTCAGGCGGCGGCTTATCCGGCAAGACCACCGGCCTTGAAACAATCGACCGCAAGACCTCGGGCCTGCACAATTCCGATCTTGTGATCCTCGCCGGGCGACCGGGCATGGGCAAGACCTCGCTCGCCACCAACATCGCGTTCAATTGCGCGGAAAAGCATCTTGAATGGCAGCGCGACGGCGGCGAATTCAATTACGGCGCGCCGGTCGCGTTCTTCAGTCTGGAAATGAGCGCCGATCAGCTCGCCACCCGTATCCTGGCCGAACAGGCCGAGATTTCGTCAGAAAACCTGCGCAGCGGCAAGCTCAGCCGGGAAGATTTCCAGAAACTGTCTTATGCTAGCCAGCGGCTAGCAGAATTGCCGCTGTATATTGATGATACCCCGGCGCTGACCATCGCAGCGCTGCGCACCCGCGCGCGGCGGATGAAGCGGCGGCATGATGTCGGGCTGATCGTGGTCGATTATCTGCAACTGCTGCAAGGGTCAGGCCGCGCCAATGACAACCGCGTCAACGAAATTTCCGAAATCAGCCGCGGATTGAAAACGCTGGCCAAGGAATTGCAGGTGCCGGTGATCGCGCTTTCGCAGCTTTCCCGCGCGGTCGAAAGCCGCGAGGACAAGCGCCCGCAGTTGTCCGACCTGCGCGAATCCGGCTCGATCGAGCAGGATGCGGACATGGTGTGGTTCATCTTCCGCTCGGATTATTACCACATGCTGGTGAAGCCCGACATGCCCGACGGCAGCAGCACGCCCGACGTTCAGGAAAAATACCGGTCGTGGGAGGAAAAATACGAGCAGATGGTGGGCAAGGCGACGCTGATCGTCGCCAAACAGCGCCACGGTTCGACCGGCAATGTCCCGCTGCATTTCCAGAGCGACATCACCAAGTTCACCTCGCCCAATTACAAGGATTATTCGGATTACGGCTTCGAATGAGATTTGGCGCGCAAGCAGCTGCACCGCGGCATTCATCGCTCCACTGCCGAACTCGAAACCGGCATCATCGGCTTCATCGAAGCTCACAACGAAAATCTCAATCCATATCGCTGGACAAAATCAGCCGCCGAAATCCTCGCCTTCGTCAAACGCTTCTGGCAACGCGGCTACTTCTCAACCACACCAGCAACGTCGCCGATGACATCATCATGCGATATCTCGACCGACATACCCGCAAAAACGGCTCCAGCCCCTCAGCACGATCGCAGCGGCGTCAGTCGTTCAGGAGGCTGTCCAGACGGTAGCGGTATCGGCTGCCTGTATGCGCGAGCGCACCTTGTCGCGCTGCTTTTCGCGGGAGGGGTCTATTCCCTGCGCCATCAACGCCCGCGCTTCCTCGCGCCGCTTGCGGGCATCGCCAAGACTTGTTTCTGGATAGGCACCGATGGCGAGCAGTTTCTCTTTGCCATCGATGCGATATTTCAGCCGCCAGAGCTTCCCCCCAGCGGGTGTCACTAGCAGGAACATGCCCGCGCCATCGGTCAGCTTGTAGGCCTTCGCGTCCGGCTTCGCGTTCCGGATCGCCACGTCTGTCAGCGCCATTTGCCCGCCTGCCCTTCCGGGGGTTGCCCCCATGGATACCCCTACGGCTGGGGGTATTCGATGGGCCGCTGGCAGATACCCCCAGCGAGTTGCGGCTGGATATGAACGCAAGCGGATACAAGCGGCCCTGAAGTCGCAGAATACTCAGAACTTTGGGGGCTATCTAGGGCCCGGACTCATTTGAGCCACCAGATGACGGTAGCGGCGATGGCGATGGTGGCCATGAAGGTTTTGATGTTGCGGTCGAAGCGCGTTGCGACTCTGCGCCAGTCTTTGAAGCGGCAGAACATGCGCTCGACGACATTGCGCTGCTTGTAGATCGCGGTGTCGCAATCGAGCTGGACCTTGCGGTTTTTCTTGGAAGGAATGACGGCGGTGGTGCCTCGTGATGCGAGCCAGGCGCGCAGATCGTTGCTGTCATAGCCCTTGTCGCCGACCAGTTCGGCAGAAGGCGGCATGGCCGCGATACAGGCCTTGGCGACCTTCATGTCGTGCACATTCCCGGGGGTTATCATCAGGACGCAGGGGTGCCCGCGCTCGTCGCAGACGGCGTGGACCTTGGAGTTCCGCCCCCCGCGTGTCTGGCCGATACCATTGGCCAAGCCCCCCCTTTTGCGCCTCCGGCTGCCCGGTGAACCTTGATGCAGGTGCTGTCGATGAACAACCGGTCGGGGATCCCCTCGGCCCCAGCCAGCGCGCTGAAGATGCCTTCCCATATCCCGCGCTCGGCCCAGCGAACGAAGCGGTTGTAGAGCGTCTTCTTGGGACCATAGACCGGCGGACAATCGCCCCACCGTCCACCGCTTTGCAACGCATGGACGATCCCCGAGAGCACCCGGCGATCATCAACGCGTCGAGCGCCCTTGCCATTGACCGGCAGCAGCCGCTCGATCCGCCCCCACTGATCATCCGAAAACCAGAAGAAATCTGCCATTTCCAACGCCTCCTCGCAGAACGCGTTGAATCACACGA
>JAHJSJ010000291.1 GCA_018830415.1 Alphaproteobacteria bacterium
GAGCGTCAGCGCGTTGAGCGTGCTGCCGCCGAGAAGGCGAACGCGGACGCCGTGGCCACCGCCGCCAAGGAGCTGCGCGAGGTCCGGGCGCTACAGCGCCAAAACGCTGTGAAGTTCGACCGGGCGCTGGCGCAAGCCGGCGCCGCCTTCGAAGAGTTGGAGACTCTGGCAAACCGCGCTGCAGCGCTGGAGCGCACGGCCGGCGAGGGCAATGGCGACCGGCCTTCGCTGGTCGGTCACGCAAGGACCGGTGCGATCATCGCGGCGGTGTGGGACGCGGCCCGACCGCTCGCCAAGCGCCTGCGGCTCTCCGCCGTGCCGGGCAGCCGCCGGAACATCCGCCCGCTGGCGGACCTCTACCCCAACCCCAAGGAGAAGTGACGTGACCCTATTCGAGAAGACCGTGGGCCGCTCTGGCGAGCCCCTTTTGGACGCAATCCTGCGCCTGCACGACGAGGCGCCCAACGCCGAGAAGCGCGGCTGGGCGTTGCTGGCCAAGGCTGCCGAGGACGCCGCCACCGCCCAGACCGAGGGCGAGGTGGACCTCCAGCCGCTGGCCGGTGCGCTGGCCGATGCGGCCCGCAGGCGGCGAGAGGCGATGGTCACGAACGTGCTCAACGCCGACCCGGCGATGACCCGCGCCGCCGCAGAGCAGGCTGTGGATGCGACCGACGTCGGCTCGGCGCTCGCCGACATCCTCGACATGGCCGAGCGCATCGAGACCGCCGCGCCTAGCCTGAGCAAGGCCCTGGACGAGCGTTTGGCGCAGAAGGCGTCGGAGCAGGACGTGATCGAACGCGCCAAGCAGCTCCAGGTCGAGAAGGCCAGGGCCGGCACGCCCGTGTCGCTGGTTCAGGCGATCGAGATTGCGAAGGCCGGGACCCCCCATTCAGCATTAGGCACGACCTGATTCAGGCCGCTCGGCGCTTCGATGCACTTGCTGAGATGTGCTCAAAAATAGCTCGGCCAATAGCTTCCGCCACTTGGACTGGGACCGCGTTACCGACTTGAACATACTGCTTCATCAAGCTCTCGCCAGCGAACCTGAATTTGTCCGGGAAGCCCTGCAGCCGGGCCGCTTCCCTAACCGAGATAACTCTGTCCTGTGTCGGGTGGATGTAGGCGCCCCAGTGGGGATCGCACTTTGTCAGGACCGTCGACGCCAAACCCTTACGATCGAGACGGCCATACCGTTTGGTGTGGTCCTCAGGTCTCGCACGCTGCATTCCGGCCGGTAGTAAATCAAACGGGATCGACCGCCAATTCCCCCCTTCAGGAACGTGGATCAGACGGCGCATGTTTACCTCTGTGAGACCGCTGCAGACGTGGTTGAAGACCGTCCGCGCGCCTCGCCGCGCTTCCCTTTGGTATTCAGAAAAGGCTTTCGAGCCAGAACGCGGCATTGCAAATTCACCGCCGCCGTTTTCTAGCTCCGGCAAATCTCCAATCGCTTGCCACACAGTAACGAGCCTTTTCTTGGCCGTAATCGGGCGAACCATGTTCGTCCGCGCATGGATGCGGAAGTTTGGGGACCAGTGCGTTGGTTCCGGGATCAACTCGGTGGCGCGTCCGAGCCTACTCGCGACCACAATCACCCTGCGTCGAACTTGCGGCGCACCGAACTCCTCTGCCGACAGGGTCGTGTCCGCCACATCATAGCCCATGGCACGCAGCCGCCCCTCAATTTCCTTCAGTATCGCGCCGCCAGCGATCGATCGGATACCGGGGACGTTCTCCATGACGAGAGTTTTTGGTCGAAGTTCGTCCACAAGCGAGAGGTAGTGCTCAAACAAACGCGCACGCTCATCCTCGGCCGATCGGTGGTGGTTGTTGTGGCTGAAGGACTGGCACGGCGGGCCACCGACCAAGCAGTCAAGGTCGCCTGGCCGAAAGCCGGCATCATCTAGGATCTCGTCGGCACCGAGGTTGCTGACCTTGCCTTCGAAGAACGACGCCTCGGGGAAGTTAAGACGGAAGGTCGACCCCGCGGCCGCATCGACATCGTTTCCTGACAGGATCTGCCATCCAGCGTTACGAAAGCCGACACCGAGGCCGCCCGCGCCCGAGAAGAGGTCGACGCAGGTGTACTCGCCTTCCGCCGTGGATTCCCGAGGGTAGTGTTTGATCGCCATCGTGCGAGATTCACTACTTGTTCTCCCTCCGAAGGGGAATCCCCTCTCTGCGCCGAGTCAACGATTTTTTGCCCAGCGTGGCTTTCACGCCGAGTTGCAGCCCTTGACATCTGAGAACCCTTGCTTATTCTTGCCTCATCTTGACTGAGCAAGTTATGAAAGGAAATCCGATGGCCGAGCAGGACGCAGCACTTGAAGAGCTCCCGACCACCGCGAAGCGGACCGTTTATGAAAGGATTGGCACCAAGGAGTGGGTGCTAGAAGAGGTGCAGCTCGACGTGAGTGACGACGTGGCGCTGTGGGCTGACAATCCGCGCCTGCAAACTTCCCTGATGGAGGGCTTCTCGTCCGAGACCGATCTGGAAGAGGCATTGCGGCTGTCGCCCGGATACGACGGTTTGCGCAAATCCATCCAGGAAATCGGCCAGATGCAGTCGATTTACGTCAAGCGCACCAGCACAGGAAAGTTCCTTGTCCTCGAAGGCGCCACCCGCGTCACGATCCTCCGTGAACTGGACCGCAAGTTCAAGAGCGGCAAGAATGAGGGAGTCTTCCGCCATGTCAACGCGAAGATCCTGCCCCCCGAGTTCTCCGAGCGGGACGTGGCGATCTTGCTTGCGGGCATCCATGTCCGCGGATCGGGTGTCCGCGACTGGGGTCGCTATATTGAGGCGAAGTTCATCTACGAGACGGTCGCCGGTCGCCCCGGCCACCCACCCCTAATGAATCAGACGACCCTTGCGGAAAACATGGGTAAGTCCGAATCTTGGGTCGCACGCCTCAAGAGCGCATACGAGTTCGCCTTGAAATTCGTTGAGCACATCGACGATGAGGTCAACCCCCGCAAGCTCGCTGCCGAGAAGTTCAGCGTGCTGGAGGAGATCAGCAAGGCTCGCGTCGTCGGCCCCCAGCTTCGGGACTTTGACAACTCCGCATACGACGAGCTCCGCAGCGACGTATTCGACATGGTCCGCAATGAGGTTTTCAAGGAATACCGCGACGCTCGTTTCCTGAAAGAATTCCACGAGGACGAGGACGCCTGGGATCAGCTCAAGTCGGGCCAGAAGCACATCGCAAACCAACTTGCGAAGCAGGTGCAGGACAAAAGCAGCAGCCCCAAGGCGCGTATTGCGAACATCCCGCAGACGGTCCGTCGCGCCATCGAGCGCGGCGACGACTCCTTCGACGATGAGGACATCGCGAGCCTTCAGCAGACGATCGACCTAATCGAGGACAAGGTGCATGAGGGTGTCCACCCCTACCGGCTTGCGATCCGCAAAGCGGCGCGCACCCTCAACAAGGCGAGCCGGGCGGATGTGCAGGACCTCGATCAGAGTGACATCGAAGAGCTGCGGGAGGCATTCGGGTACTTCGAAGGCCTCGTCGGGCAGTATGGACAGGGAGTGTCCTGAAGTGACATTCGAGCTCCTTGAACACCAGCACGAAGGCGTTGGCTTCCTGACGGGTCGGGCCGCTGGCCTCCTCGCCTTCGAGCAGGGGCTCGGCAAAACGTTCGTCGCAATCGAGGCTTTTCGTACGCTTGTACGTGACGACCGCGCGGACCGCATGCTCGTGGTCTGCCCCAACTCGCTCAAGCGCAACTGGGTCGCCGAATTCGAAAAGTTCGCGCCGGAGGTCTCGGTCGATGTAGCCGAAGGGACTCCACGCGCACGTCGGACGACCTTCAGGGGATCGCGCGCGCAAGTGATCGTAACCAGCTATGAAACGGCACGCGCCGAAACCACGGCCCTCCTCGCCCTGGCACAAAGGCAGCGGACCGTCCTCGTACTCGATGAGTCGCACGCCGCGAAAAACTGGCACTCACTCACCTCGACAGCGGCACGGACGATCGCGCCCTACTGCGAGTTCCGCTGGCTCCTCTCAGGCACGCCAGTGACCAACACTGCGACCGACATTTTCACGCAGGTGGAGATCATTGCTCCCGGCCGCGGACTGCTCGGCTCCCTCGAGTCCTTCAAGGCCCGGCTCGACGCAGACCCCAACGCGACATTCGCGAGAGACGTTATCGATAGGCTTGTCCTCCGTCGCACCAAGGAGGAGTGTCTCGACCTGCCCGATAAGTCCTTCACCGACGTGATCGTCGAGCTCCCAGCATGGCAGCGTAGGCTCTATGACGACATGCGGGACGAGATGATCTGCGAGATTGAAGGGATGAGCGGCGAGCAATACAGGGCCTTCGCGCCGACGGCGCTCGCGAAGCTCACCCGCCTCATCCAAATCGCGAGCAACCCTGCGCTCCTCTTTCCAGATCTCAGCAGCACGCCCGCCAAATTCGAAGCTCTCGACGGCCTGGTCACGGACATCCTCTCGGTGCCCGGCAGGAAAATCATCCTTTGGTCCAACTACATCCGCACAATTGAGATGCTCTTGGAGCGCTTCGAAGGATCAGCGGCAATCTATGGGGCGACCCCGACCGCAGAACGTCAGGAGATTGCTGATCGGTTTCAGGGCGATCCCTCGCTCCGTCTCCTTATCGCCAACCCTGCCGCAGCGGGAACCGGATTCACACTCACGGCAGCAAGCTACACAATCTACGAGTCCCTTTCCTGGCGCTACGACCACTTCGCGCAGAGCCAGGACCGCAACCATCGCATCGGCCAGACGGAGCCGGTCACCTACCTTCGCCTCATCGGCGCCGACACGATCGAGGAGGCGATCACGAGGTCGCTTGAGCGGAAGTCCGCCCTGGCCAGGAGCCTCTTGGGCGACAGTACCGGCGGCGACCCCGTCGCTCAGCTCACTCAAGACGAGTTTTGTCAGTTGCTTCGCACCAATAGGCTGCCGGATGCGGAGTGAACTTGTCAGGGCAGCCACCCCTAACGCTGGAGAAAAATTATGGGCAGCAATGATCGATATGTCGTGAAGCATCCGAAAGGTTGGGCCGTGAAAGGCCCTAAGTCCGAGCGGGCGAGCGCGGTTGCACCGACGCAGCGCGAAGCCGAAGCGAGGGCCAAGCAGATTGTGGGCAATCTCGGAGGCGGTGAAGTTCGGATCCAGGGCACCAATGGGCGCTTCCGCGACTCCGACACGGTGGCACCTGGGAACGACCCTAACCCTCCCCGCGACACCAAGCACTGACGGGATACGAACTATGAAGAAGATACGGCCACCGCGTCCGCCCCGTCCGCCCAAACCCATCGACCGCATCGAGGGTATCCGACCCATCAAGCCCATCGGCAAGAATCGCTGGGTCAAAGGCCATTGGCGCTATGACTACGGTCGGCGAGCGTGGGATTGGATCAGCGGTCATTGGGCGAAGTAGCGCCTGCACCCGTTGGGCCTAGTTCGGGCCTAGAAACGTAGAACGTCGGACCTTCCCGGCACCTTGGGCCGAGAAAGTCTAACGTTTTCAATGGTGCGGGCGGCGGGACTCGAACCCGCACGATCAAAGATCAGGGGATTTTAAGTCCCCGGCGTCTACCATTCCGCCACACCCGCAAGATGCGCGACGGCTCATGGCACATCTTGCCCGCGCAATGCCAGAGCCTGCCTGCGTGTGGCTGCGCGGCGGCGGGTATTTTGAACAATGGGATGGACGGTTGCGGTGTGCGGAGCGCCAATGTTTCACGTGAAACATTGGCGCTCCGCGACTCCGTTACCGCATTTTCCGCGCAGCGCCTACGCCTTGTTCAGTCGCTCACGGATTTCCTTGCCGGCCTTGAAATAGGGCACACGCTTGGAAGGCACGGCCACCGTTTCGCCGGTGCGCGGATTGCGCCCGCTGCGCGCTTCGCGTTCGCGCGTCGAAAACGCGCCAAAACCGCGCAATTCGACTCGCCCTCCCTCGGCCAGCCGCTGAGCGATTTCATCGAAGAAGATATCCACCACCTGCTCGACTTCGTCGGCGCGCAGTTCGGGATTATCTTTGTGTAGTGCCTGCAACAACTCGGATCTGATCATGGTGATCTCCCGGTGCCCATGGGCGGTCTGGCCGCCATATCACACCGTAAGCGGGTTTGACCCCGCGGTTTCCTCAATTCGCCTCCGACCCGTAAGGCGCCCCCATTAATCGCAGCGCGCAGCAGGATGCAATCCCGCAACGTCTGACAATGAACAGATTGTCATAAATCGGGAAAATGCGCAACTTCCACGCGTGTCAGCAGGCGAATAATTCAGTCGGCCAGCATCATATCGGCGGGGTTGAGGCCGAGCCGTTCCATCCTGGCACGGATTTCGGGCCATTCCTCGCGCAGGAAAGCTTCGCGATCGGCCGCGCGCAGGCGTTCCGCGGCGCCGCGCACCACATACATGCCAACCCCGCGCTGCACTTCGACCAAGCCATCATTCTGGAACTGCTGATAGGCTTTGGCCACGGTCAGCGGATTGGCCCCTTGCTCGGCCGCGAGTGCGCGCACCGAGGGCAGCATCGCGCCTTCCGCATATTCGCCGTCGATAATCGCAGCGGCGATCTGATCGCGCAGCTTGAGATAGACGGGCCGGTTGGCGCTTGGGCGGTTGGCGTTCATGGTTGTGGGCTGTCCCTTACGAGGTGCATCAGTGCCATAATACAGCCACGCGGTCAAGGCGAGGGGCGGCAAGGGGGTGGCGGGGGCGGTCTACGTCGTGCCAAAGCACATCCCGAACAAGCACGCGCAACAAAAGCTTCACACGCGCAAATGATACGCTAGGTTGCGCCCCTATGGGATCGCGCCGGAGGGGCGCGCATAAGGGATATTGCATTCATGGCCACAGCTGAGCTTCCGCACGGGGACAGCGCCGGGACTTTCCTCGGCCACCCCAAGGGTCTGTTCGTCCTGTTCTTCGCCGAGATGTGGGAGCGTTTTTCCTATTACGGGATGCGCGCACTGCTGATCTTCTATCTCACCAAGCACTGGCTGTTTGACGATAGCCAGGCGGGGATAATCTACGGTGCTTACACCGCGCTGGTCTATATCACCCCGGTGCTGGGCGGCTATCTGGCGGACAAATATCTGGGGCAGCGCAAGGCGGTGACTTACGGCGCGGTGCTGCTGACCTTTGGCCACTTCCTGATGGGATTTGAAGGCAGCGGCGGGCAGGATGCCGCCAGCCTCAACATCTTCTGGCTGGCGCTGGCCTTCATCATCGTCGGCTCGGGCTTCCTCAAGGCGAACATCTCGGTGATCGTCGGGCAGTTGTATCCGCGCACCGATGTCCGGCGCGACGGGGCCTATACGATCTTCTACATGGGGATTAACCTTGGCGCCGCGCTGGGATCGATTTTGTGCGGATATCTGGGTGAGACCTATGGCTGGGCCTATGGTTTCGGCGCGGCTGGCTTTGGCATGCTGCTGGGCCTGATCGTCTTCACGATATTCAAGCCGCTGCTGCTTGGGCGCGGTGAACCGAGCGATCCGGCAAAGCTTGCCGGGCCGGTCATGGGCATCAAGCTCGAATGGCTGCTTTACGCGGTTGGCCTTGCCGCCGTGATCACCTGCTGGTGGCTGGTGCAGAATCAGGCGGTGGTCGGCACCCTGCTTGGCGTGGGCGGGACAATCCTGATTCTGTATGTGTTGGGGGAGGCGACGTTCCGCTTTGTCCACGGCTCCTATGACGCCGCGCCAAAGCTGCCGCTGGCGATTTTCGGGCTTGGCGGGCTGATGGCGATTGTCGCCTTTGTCGGGATGTTCCTTGGCAGCGTTTCCGAAACGGGCGCGCGCAACCTGGCTCTGGCCGGATTTGGCGTGTCGCTGCTGGTGGTGGTCTGGCAATCATTCATCAACCGCAATCAGGACCGTGACCGGATCTTTGCCGCGATGTTCCTGATCCTCGGTTCGATCCTGTTCTGGGCATTGTTCGAACAGGCGGGATCATCGCTCAACCTGTTCACCGACCGCCACGTTGATCGCACGATCTTCGGCTTCGATGTGAAGGCTTCGATGTTCCAGTCGATCAACGCGATCTACATCGTGCTGCTGGCCCCGCTTTTCGCGTGGCTGTGGACCGCGCTGGGCCGCCGCGGGCTTGAACCTTCGACCCCGGCGAAGTTCGGGCTGGCGCTGATGCAGCTGGGCGGCGGTTTCCTTGTGCTGGTTGCCGGAGCGGCGATGGGCGGCAATCTTACCCCGGTTATCTTCATCTTCCTGATCTATCTGCTGCATACGACCGGCGAACTCTGCCTGTCGCCCGTGGGCCTTTCGGCGATGAACCGCCTTGCGCCTGCGCATATGGCGAGCCTTATCATGGGGACGTGGTTCTTCGCCTCGGCCACCGGCAATTTCGTCGCGGGCCTGATCGCTGCGGCTACGGGCTCCGAAGCCGCATCGGGCGAAGGCGCGGGCAAACAGGTCGTGCTGGATGTGTACAACCAGATCGGCTGGGTGGCGATTGCGGTTGGTGTTGGCGTTCTGGTGGTCAGCCCGCTGATCAAGAAGCTGATGCATCTCGACACGCTCAAGGATGATGGTCTGGCGGGCGAGGCTGAACTGGGCGAAGCGGCCGCAGCCGGGGTGCATCCCGCGACGCGCCCGGCTGAATAGACCAGGCACCCACTCCGCTCGTCCAAACGTATAGACACCCTTCGGTTTTCCCGTCACACATTGCGACAAGAAAACCGAAGGGGCTATAGATGCTTTCAAACAAGAAACTGCGCGTCCGCTTGGGCGCGTTTGCCACACTTGCCAGCGCATTGGCGCTTGGTGCCTGCGCCACCACTGGCACGGCGGGCGGGACAGCGGGCGATGCCGCCAGCACCGAGGGCGATGACAAGAAATTCGCCGCCATGGTGGAATCCGACGGGGTCTTCGCGTCAACCTACAAACCCTATCCCAACATCGCCACCGCGCTCAAAGGCGCGACGATCTATGATGGCAGGGGCGGGATGATCGAAAACGGAGTGATATTCTTCAGCGGCGGCAAGATCGTGTCGGTCGGCGGGCCGGATACCCCGATCCCGGCGGATATCGCGGTGTTCGATGGCACCGGCAAATTCGTTACCCCCGGCATCATCGACATCCATTCGCACCTCGGCGATTACCCCTCACCCAGCGTGCAGGCGCATTCCGACGGCAACGAGGCGACCAGCCCGACCACGCCCGAAGTCTGGGCCGAACATTCGGTCTGGCCGCAAGACCCCGGCTTTTCGCGCGCGCTGGCCAATGGCGGGATCACGTCGCTGCAGATCCTGCCCGGATCGGCCAACCTGATGGGCGGGCGTTCGGTGACAGTGAAGAACGTGCCCGCGCGCACGGTGCAGGGGATGAAGTTTCCAGCTGCGCCCTATGGCTTCAAGATGGCCTGCGGGGAGAACCCCAAGCGTGTCTATGGGGCACGCGGTCGGATGCCTTCGACCCGGATGGGCAATTTTGCGGTCAACCGCGAGACCTGGCTCGGCGCGATCAATTACGCCAATGACCCAAAAGCCAAGCGCGATCTCGGCAAGGAAACGCTGGTCGGCGTGCTGAAGGGCGATATTCTCGTTCACAACCACTGCTACCGCGCCGATGAAATGGCGCTGGTCCTGGATATGGCCAAGGAAATGGGCTATAAAGTCAGCGCCTTCCATCACGCGGTTGAAGCCTACAAGATCGGCGATCTTCTCAAAGAAAACGACGTGTGCAGCGCGATCTGGGCCGACTGGTACGGCTTCAAGATGGAAAGCTATGACGGCATCATGGAAAACGCCGCCTTCCTGCAACGCGAAGGCGCCTGCGTGGTGATCCATTCGGACGACAAGAACGATATTCAACGATTGAATCAGGAAGCCGCCAAGGCACAGGCAGCGGGCCTGCGGCTCGGCATCGACATTCCTGATGCGACTGCCATCCAGTGGATCACCTATAACGCCGCCAAGGCGATGGGGATCGAAGACATGACCGGCAGCCTCGAAGTGGGCAAGATGGCCGATGTGGTGCTGTGGAACGGCGACCCGCTGAGTGTGTATTCAAGGCCAGAAAAGGTCTGGATCGACGGCGCGCTGATGTTTGATGCCACCAACCCCAAGATGCGGCCCGTCAGTGATTTTGAACTGGGCCAGCCCGGCGAAGGAGATGTGAAATGAAGCGGCTGCTTCAAATTGCCGTGAGCGCGCTGGCGCTTGGCTCCGCGCCCGCCTTGGCGCAGGACGTGACAATCACCAATGCCCGGTTGGTGCTGGGCGATGGCGGTGCGCCGATTGAAGGCGGCACCGTGGTCGTGCGCGGCGGCAGCGTGGTCTATGCCGGGCCTGCCAGCGGCGCGCCCACGGGTGGGGCGAGTGTTGATGCGGGCGGGGCATGGGTCACTCCCGGCCTGTTCGCCACGGTCACATCGCTGGGCCTGTCGGATGTTTCGGCGGTAAGCGAATCGAACGATATTTCCGCGCGCGGCACCCCGTTCAGTGCGGCATTGGATACTGCCACCGCGATCAATCCGGCTTCGCAGCACATCCTTGTCCACCGTGCCTCAGGGATCACCCGCGCGGCCACCACCACCATGCCCGCCGGATCGATCTTTGCCGGGCAGGGCGCGATCATCGATCTGGACGGCGATGCCAACCCGGTGATGCAGGCGCGCGCGTTCCAGATGATCAATCTGGGCGAAGGCGGGGCGCAGCGCGCAGGCGGGAGCCGGGTTGCGGCCTATGCCTTGCTGAGCGCTGCCTTGCGCGAAGCGCAGGCACTGGTCGGCAAGTCCGGGATTCCGCAGACCACCGAAATCACGAAAGATGATGACGTGCTACTCACCCGCTTCGATGCTGAGGCGCTGGTGCCCGTGGTGACGGGGCGGCAGAAGCTATATGTCGCGGTGGAACGGGCGGCGGATATTCGCGCTGTGCTGGGGCTGAAAGCGCAATATCCGCGGCTCGACATGGTGCTGGTCGGCGCGAACGAAGGATGGCTGGTGGCCGATGCCATCGCCGCAGCGGGCGTGCCGGTGATCGCCGATGGGCTGACCGACCTGCCCGAAACCTTTGAACAGCTGGGCGCCACCCAAAGCAATGCGGGGCGGCTGGCGCGCGCCGGGGTGAAGGTGGCGCTTAACGCGTCCACCATGCAGGATCCGCGCCGGTTGCAGCAGGTGGCCGGCAATCTGGTCGCGCTGACCCGGATGCCCGGCGCGACGGGCATGGATTGGGGCAAGGCCTTCGCCGCGATCAGTTCCGTTCCCGCCGACATCAGCGGCATGGGCGGCAAGGCAGGTGTGCTCAAACCGGGCGCGCTGGGCGATGTGGTGATGTGGGATGGTGATCCGCTCGAAGTCGGCTCCGTGCCGACGCGGGTGTTCATCGGCGGGGTCGAACAAAACCTTGAAAACCACCAGACCGGCTTGCGCGACCGCTACCGCAACCTTGATGAAAGCGCGCGGCCCAAGGCTTACGACTGGTAGGCGAGACCTAACGGAGGATGCACGCATGGACGGATCACTTGTTGCGCTGATCGCGGCGAATGTCGCCTTTGTCGGCACGCATTTCGCGATGTCGCACCCGCTGCGCGCACCGCTGGTGAAGGCGCTGGGCGTGGGCGGCTTTCAGATCGTCTATTTGCTGGTGAGCTTTGCAACGCTGGCGTGGGTCTATATCGCGTTCAAAGCCGCGTCGCCTACCGATCTGCCGCGTTCGGGCGAGATCGGTTGGATCATTGCCACGTTGCTGACCTTGCCCGCGATGATCCTCCTGGCGGGTTCACTGATCGGCAATCCTGCGCTGCCGACCCCGATGGCGCAAACGCAAGCGCGGGCTGAGCCTCGCGGGGTGTTCCTCGTCACCCGCCATCCGATGATGTGGGGCATCGCGTTGTGGGCGCTCTCACACATCGTGCTGTGGTGGAGCACCCGCACACTGATCACCGCGCTGGCGATGGGCGTGCTTGCGCTGGTCGGCGCTTATTTGCAGGACACCAAGAAACGGGCGCTGATGGGCGATGCCTGGGCGACGTGGGAACGAAGAACCAGTTACTGGCCGCGCTGGGGCAAGTTTTTGTCGGTCGGCGCGGTGCCGCTGGTCGGGGGCGTTGTGCTGTGGCTAATCGCCAGCTGGCTGCATTTTTACGTGGCAGGCATCCCGGCGGGGCTGTGGCGCCTGATTACTCTCCCTTAAACACCGCGCTGCGTTTTTCGATCAGCGCGGCGACGCCTTCGGCATGGTCGGCGGTGGTGTGCATCATCGCCTGAGTGTTGGCGGCCATTTCCAGCGCAGAATCATAGCTGATCTGCTGTCCCTGGCGCAGCAGGTTCTTGGTGTGGCGCAGTGCGTGGGGGGGCAGCGCGGCGATTTTGGTGGCGAGCGCGCGGGCTTCATCCATCAGCGCATCGGCTGCGACCACCCGGCTCACCAGCCCCCAATCCTTCGCCGTTGCCGCGTCGATCACGTCGCCGGTGTAGAATAGTTCTGCCGCGCGGCTCATGCCGATCACGCGCGGCAGGATCCAGGTGCCGCCATCACCGGGGATGATGCCGAGTTTGAGGAACGTCACCCCGAACTTCGCGCTCTCGGAAGCAATGCGGATATCTGCCAGGCAGGCGACATCGCAGCCCAGCCCGATCGCCGGGCCATTGACCGCCGCGATCACCGGCACGCGGATGCCATAGAGCGCGCGCAGCATCAGGTGGATATTATCGCGATAGCCGTCCGAGATCGCGGGCGCGGTGCCGCCAAACGTGCCCGCCTTGTTCTGCATCGCCTTGATATCGCCGCCCGCGCTGAACGCCCGGCCTGCGCCGGTCAGGATTACCACCCGGCATTCCATATCGCGGTTGATCGCATTGACGACTGCCACAAACGCATCCCCATCCCCCGGCGCGCCGAGCGGGTTCATCGTCTCTGCCCGGTCGAGCGTGAGGGTGGTGACCGCGCCTTCGCGGTTAATCTGGATCAGCGACATGGAAACCTTGCACAAATGCGATAGACGGTTAAGCGGAGGTATAGAGATGGTGGGTAAAGAGCAACAAGTGTCATGATGCCCATCGCCTATGCGCAAAGGGAAAGCGGAGAGTTATAATGCCGGGCCTTTTGCTGATTTCCGCACCACCTGCGTTGTTTGGCGCTGCGCTGTCAGCAACCGGGCCGGTGCCCGCGACGCCGCCTCAAGCATACCTGCCCGTGACTCCGATCATGTGGAATCTGGCAGCGGTGCAGGATAGTGCCCCGCCTGCCGATGCTGACCCCGCTAGGGTGCCAAGCGAGGAACAGGATGATGATGCGGAGGGCAATGAAATCATCATCGAAGGCACCTATGGCCCGCCTGCAAACGACCCCGCCGAGCAGTTCAACGCCGAAAGCTATCGCATCAGTCAGGCGGTCGATCAGGCGCTGGTCGAACCGCTCGCCTATGCCTATCGCGATGGGCTGCCCGAACCAATCCGCGACGGGCTGGGCAATGTCGTGCGCAATCTCGGCGAACCGAGCAATGCGCTCAATTTTCTGCTGCAAGGCAAGGTTGGCAAGGCGTTTGAAACACTTGGGCGGCTGGCGATCAATTCAACCTTCGGATTAGGCGGGCTGATTGACATTGCTGGCAAGCGTGGCATCGGCCTGCCCTATCGCCGCAATGGGTTCGCCAATACCTTTGGCTATTATGGTGGGGGGTCGGGGCCGTATCTCTATCTGCCGATCACCGGCGCGACGACGGTGCGCGACACTGCCGGTGGCCTGCTGGATCAGGCGCTGCTACCGTTTGTGGTCGGCAAGCCGTTCAGCAAGATCGAATTCGCGGCGACCTATTTCGTGGTCAACGGTCTGGATTCGCGGCTTGAATTCGATGCCGAGCTGGCGGAAATCCGCGAGTCCGACGATCCCTATGGGATGCGCCGCGAAACCTACCTTGCCCGGCGCGAACGCGAAATCGCGGCGCTGAAGGGCGAGGTGATCGAAGAGCCAGAAGCCGAAGATGCTGCACCAACGCCGCCAGACGATCTGCCACCTGAGACGTCATTATCGTTGTCCGAACGGCTGCAGATCACTGCTGGCCAAGCGCCGGGAGGGCGCTGAGTAAAGCGCGCCTGCCCGGACGATCAGGCGCGCACTCCCTCGGCATTTTCCGCCTCTATTCCGGTAAAATTGTGCTTCAACGCCTTGAGCACCGCCTCCACAATTTGCGGGGCGTTGAGACCGGCTGCGTCATATTGCTTCACCGGGTCATCGTGATCGATGAAGCAATCGGGCAGGCGCAGGGTGCGCACTTTCAATCCGCCATCGGTCAGGCCTTCGTCGCTGGCGAAGGTGAGCACATGCGCGCCCAGCCCGCCGATTGACCCTTCTTCAACCGTCACCACAACCTCGTGGCTGCGCATCAACCGGGCGATCAGGTCTTCGTCGAGCGGCTTGGCAAAGCGCATATCGGCGACCGTGGTGGAAAGCCCCTTGGCCTCGAGCACGTCGGCGGCTTTCAGCGCCTCGGCCAGCCGCGCGCCGAGCGAGAGGATCGCGACCTTGGTGCCTTCCCGCACCAACCGGCCCTTGCCGATTTCCAGCTTCACAGGAACGTCTGGCAGCGGCACCCCGGTGCCATTGCCGCGCGGGTAGCGGAAGGCGATCGGGCCATCGTCATATTCGGCGGCGGTGTAGGTCATGTGCACCAGCTCGGCCTCGTCAGCGGCGGCCATCACCACCATGTTGGGCAGGGTGGCGAGATAGGTGACGTCAAAACTGCCCGCGTGGGTCGCCCCGTCCGCCCCGACCAGCCCGGCGCGGTCAATCGCAAAGCGCACCGGCAGGTTCTGGATGCACACATCATGCACCACCTGATCATAGGCGCGCTGGAGGAAGGTGGAATAAATCGCCGCGAAGGGCCGCATTCCTTCCGCCGCCAGACCCGCCGCAAAGGTCACGGCGTGCTGTTCGGCAATGCCGACATCGAAGGTGCGGGTGGGGTGTGCCTTGGCAAATTTATCAACCCCGGTGCCCGAAGGCATCGCGGCGGTGATCGCGCAGATCCGGTCATCGCTCTCGGCCAGCTTTGCCAGGGTCAGGCCGAACACGTCCTGATAGGCGGGCGGGCCTGCCGCGCTTTTCGACTTTTCGCCGGTGATGACGTTGAACTTTGGCACGCCGTGATATTTGTCGGCGCTGTTTTCGGCCGGGGCATAGCCTTTGCCCTTTTCGGTGACGACATGGATCAGCACCGGGCCTTCGGAAGTGTCGCGCACGTTCTCCAGCACCGGCA
>JAHJSJ010000292.1 GCA_018830415.1 Alphaproteobacteria bacterium
CGCCGGTGCCGATGACAAAGCCGCCATGCTGCCCCGCCAGCCGGAACAGATAATCGGTGCGCAGGCCCGCCTGCACGTTTTCAAAGGTCACATCATGCACCGGCTCACCCTGTGCGAAAGCGTGGCCGATATCTTCGAGCATCCGCCGCGCGGCAGGGGTGATGTCGATCTCACCTGCGGTAATTTCCATCGCTGCCATCAACCGGTGGGCGTTGCCCTTGGTGTGATCCGACGTGCCGAAACCGGGCATGGTATAGCCGCGAATGGTGGTGCGCGGCAGGCCCAGCCGGTCGCACGCCTTGGCCGCCACGATCAGCGCGTGGGTGCTGTCCAGCCCGCCCGAAATGCCGATTACCAGGCTTTTCGCGCCCGTCGCCTCGATCCGCCGCATCAGCGCATCGACCTGGATGTTGAACGCTTCGTAGCAATCCTCGTCAAGCTTGTCGGGCCGGTCGGGGACGAAGGGGAAACGGCGGATCGCGCGGACAAGGCCGATATCACCGGGCGCATAGGCGTGTTCGAACACGATCCGGCGATAGCTGTCTTCGGGGCGGCCCGCCCATTCGGCGGCATCGGCAAAAGTCTGATTGCGCAGGCGTTCGGCAGCGATCCGGTCAGTGTCGATATCGACCACGCACAGCTCGCCAGAACGGTCGAACCGCGCACTTTGCGCCAAAAGGTCGCCCATTTCGTAGATCACGCCCTGCCCGTCCCACGCCAGATCGGTGGTGCTTTCGCCATGCCCGCTTGCCGAATAGACATAAGCGGCGATGGCGCGGCTGGCAGACGAGCGGCAGTGCAGGTGGCGATCATCCGCGCGCCCGATGGTGACGGGCGAGGCCGACAGGTTGCACAGGATCAGCGCGCCCGCCATCGCAGCCTGCATCCCCGGCGGGACCGGCGCCCAGAAATCCTCGCAAATCTCCACCCCGAACCGGAAGCCCGGCAGGTTCGCCGCAGCAAAGATCAGATCGGTGCCAAACGGCACTTCCTCCCCCGCCACCCCGATCCACAAATCGGTGCAACCGCGCCCGTGGGCAAAATGGCGCTTTTCATAAAACTCGCGGTAATTGGGCAGGAAGCTTTTGGGCACCACGCCCAGCACCTGCCCGCCCGCGATCACCACCGCGCAATTATACAGCTTGTCCGCGCGGCGCAGCGGAGCGCCCACCACCAGCACCGGGTTGAGATCGGCCGAGGCCGCGACCACCTCGGCCAGCGCCTGCTCCACCCGCTCGATCAGCGCATGTTGCAGCAGCAGATCGTCGATGGCGTAAGACGACAGCGTGAGTTCGGGGAACACCACCAGATCAACGCCCGCCGCGTGCGCCTTCTCCGCCTCGGCCAGCACGCCTGCGGTGTTGTATGCCACATCCGCCGGGCGGCTGCACGGGGTCGCGGTGGCCACGCGAACAAAGCCGTGTTCGTGCATATCGAAAAAGGGATGCGAGTTCTCACTCATGGTTCGCGCGCGCTCCGAATGGCTATCGCACAGGCTCTAGCGGGGAATCCCCGGCGTTCCTAGCGATGCGATTAAAGTCCTGCTTTGCAGCCCACAAGCCATTCGATTGCACCGATATGCTTGCACCTTGATCGGCCAAGGCGCAAATGTTGCTGCAACCACAACAGGAGCCGCAATCATGGCCGACGCAACCTATACCCCGCCCGCTGTCTGGAACGCCGATACGGTTTCGGGCGGACGCTTTGCCAGCATCAACCGCCCGACCGCGGGCGCGCGTGAGGAACGCGATTTGCCGGTGGGGGAGCACCCCTTCCAGCTCTATTCGCTCGCCACGCCCAACGGGGTGAAGGTGACGGTAATGCTCGAAGAACTGATCGAAGCCGGGCACGCGGGTGCGGAATATGATGCGTGGACGGTCAATATCGGCAGCGGCGACCAGTTCACCAGCGGGTTTGTCGCCGCAAACCCCAATTCCAAAATCCCCGCCTTGATCGACCGTAGCGGGCCGCAGCCGTTCCGGGTGTTTGAAAGCGGGGCGATTCTGGTGCACCTCGCCGAAAAATTCGGCGCCTTCCTGCCCACCGATCCGCAGGCCCGCGCCGAAGTGCTAAGCTGGGTGTTCTGGCAGGTTGGCACCGGACCGTTCATCGGGGGCGGGTTTGGCCATTTCTACGCCTATGCCCCGGAAAAATACGAATACCCGATCAACCGCTATGCGATGGAAACCAAGCGGATTTTCGACGTGGCGGACAAGCAGCTCGGCGAAACCCGGTTCCTGGCGGGCGATGAATATACCATCGCGGATATCGCCAATTTCCCGTGGCTTGCGCCCTTCACCACTGGCGAAATCTACAACGATGCCAAAACCTTTCTCAGCATCGACGAATACAAAAACGTCGGCCGCTGGGTAAAGGACATCTATGCGCGCCCCGCTGTCAAACGCGGGCGAATCGTCAACAAGGTGTGGGGCGATGAGGATACCCAGCTAGTCGAACGACATTCAGCCGCAGATTTCATCGGCAAGCGGCTGGGATAGCCGGATCAGAAAGGGGGCAAACAGCCGCGTTCGCCCCCTTCACATCCTGATCGGACACGCTATAGAGCGCCGCTCTTGCTGGGGTGTAGCCAAGCGGTAAGGCACCGGTTTTTGGTACCGGCATGCGCAGGTTCGAATCCTGCCACCCCAGCCAGCAGCAGTGGCAGCCTGTCGTGATAGCCCGCCAGCAGGGGCGCATTCGAACGCGACGTCACATTGCGCGGATCATTGCAATGGCTTCGGCGCTGTCCCATTCATAGGCGCCTGTCACCCGCAGTACTTCACGCCCCTGCGCATCGAACAGGATCGTCAGCGGCAGCAGGCCTTCGGGTGAAAACTGCGCCGACATCTGCGCATCGGGATCGAGCCAAGGTTCAAGCCGGGCAAAGCCTTTCTGCGCAAAGAACGGCGTCACCACATCGGCCCCGCGCACATCCTGGCTGATGGTGATGACGCGCAATTCGCCCTCCATTGCGCCCGCCAGCGCTTCCAATTGCGGCATTTCCACCACACACGGCGCACACCAGGTCGCCCACAGGTTGATCAGCACCGGGCCATCTTGCGCCGCCAGATCGAGGGCCTTGCCCGCCGGGTCGGTAAATTGCATCGCCGGAAGCGGGCTTCCGGCAAAGCTGCGCACCACCGTGCCAGCAGGCGTCGCAACCACTTCGCGTGCGCCCGGTTGCGCTGGCGCGTCGCCCGCCCTATCGCAACCCGCCAGCAGCAGAAATGACAGGGCCAGAATGAACGACGAGC
>JAHJSJ010000029.1 GCA_018830415.1 Alphaproteobacteria bacterium
AAGGCGGCGGCGTTGTGCTTCGCATCATCGCCGCGAATCGTCTCTATGGGCGCGTGGGGGAGGCCTGCCGCGCTGGCATCAACCCGCTCCATCGTGAAAGCGTTGCCGGCCACCACCGCGACTTCGTTACCGCCTGCAAGGCTGAGTTCGTCAAGCCCTTCATCGCCCGACACGATCAGCGATTGCCCGGTGCCAAGCCGTGCCAATGCGCCGGCATAGATCGGGACATAGGCGGGCCGAGCAATCCCGATCAGCTGGCTTTTGACCTTGGCCGGGTTCGACAGCGGGCCCATCAGGTTGAAGATCGTGCGTTTGCCGATTTTCTGCCGGATCGGTTGAATGCGCGCCATCGCCGGGTGGTGGTTTTTCGCGAACAGAAAACAGATGCCGATGGCCGCGAGGGTCTTTTCCGCCGAGCGTCCCGCAGCGTCCATATCAAGGCCGAGCGCTTCGAGCGTGTCGGCCGCGCCTGCTTTCGATGAAGCCGCGCGGTTGCCGTGTTTCGCGACCGGCACCCCGCAGGCGGCCACCACCAGGCTGACTGCGGTTGAAACGTTGAGCGTGTGGTGTCCATCGCCCCCGGTGCCGCACACGTCGATGGCGTTATCTGGGGCGGCAATGGGGATCAGCCTTGCCCGCAGCGCCCGCGCGGCTCCGGCGATTTCGTCAGCGGTTTCGCCGCGCGCCGAAAGCGCGACAAGGAACGCCTCGATTTCGTCCTCGGACGGAGCGCCATCGAGCAGCACGCCGAATGCGGCCTCCGCCTCGGCCTCGCTCAAGGGGGTGAAAACGTCGGGCAGGGCGGTCATGCGATCAGCCTTTCGGGCATTTGCGGGGTCAGCCCGCACAGCGCCACGAAATTGGCAAGCAGCGCGTGGCCGTGCTGCGTCGCGATGCTTTCAGGGTGAAACTGCACCGAATGGATCGGCAGTTCGGCATGGCGAAACCCCATCACCGAGGGGTGATCCGCGCCCGGTGTTTCGGCATAGGCATTGGCGATCAGCGCAGGCGGAACATCGACCACCTCAAGACTGTGATAGCGCGCGGCGATGAAGGGCGATGGCAGGCCTGCAAACACCCCCGACCCGTCATGCGACACCGGCGATGTCTTGCCATGCATCAACCCGCCGCGCTGCACCCGCCCGCCGAAATGCTGACCAATCGCCTGATGGCCCAGGCACACGCCCATCAGCGGCTTGCCCGCATCGGCGCAGGCGGCCACCAGATCGAGGCTGATCCCCGCCTCGTTGGGCGTGCACGGGCCGGGGGAAATCAGAAACCCCGCCGCATTGCTGCGCAGCGCATCGGCAGCGGTCAGCGCATCATTGCGCTCGACCCGCACTTCCGCCCCCAATTCCATTAGATAATGGACGAGGTTGAAGGTAAAGCTGTCGTAATTGTCGATGACAAGGATCGTGCCAGAGGGGGTCATTGCGCCGTTCCTTCTCGCTTGCTCACCACGATGATCGGGCCGATTCGCGCCTTGTCCTGCCGTCCGGTGGCGGGATCCCATAGCGCGGATACCTGCCCATCGAGATAGAGCGCATTGGCCGCTTTCAGCTCATCGCGGAAATAGCGCGCCAATTGCCCGAAGCTGATGTCTCCGCGCGAAATCACGAAATGGGCCGCACCCTTGGCGTCCACCCCCACTCCGTTGCGGATCGCGCGGGAGGGGCCGTTGTCCTGAATATCGGGGTGCAGCTTGCCATCGATCACCAGCATCGGGCCGGATTGCGTGCCGAACTGCGGGCGATCCCCCACGGTCGCGATGAATGCATCGCGCGCCATCACCCGCCATGTCCCCCCGGTGCCGAAGAACACGCCGTTGGGCTGCATATAGAAATTGCCCTCACCGTCACCGCGATCAATCTCTGACAGGCGCTCCCCATTCTCGACATAATAACCCAGGGGTTTGAGATCATCGCCATACATCCCGCCGTTCATGGCGAAGGCGATTGATGCGGAATCGACCGTGGCGGCAAATGCGCTCAGCGAACCGAACGGCTGCCCGCCGTTGACCGCATTTGCCATCGCAATGCGGTTCTTGGCCGGATCGGCGGTGCAATGGGTTAGCGCTACGTTCTCAAACGTAACGTCGCGGCAGGCGGAGGGCGCAGCGGCCTGCGATGGAGTGGGCGAGGGCGAAGGGGGTGACAACACCTCGCCCGATGAGCCGTCCAACTTCATCCGCACCACCGGCTCGCCCGCAGGGGCTTCCGAACAGGCCGTAAGAGCGAATGTGGCGGCAACCGTCGCAAGCAGGGCAACTGACGTTCTGATCATTGGTTTTCTTTGAGAAAACGCAAAAGCTCGTCCATCCACAGGTTCGGACGGCTGTGCGTTCCGTGGCCATAGGTCTGCGCGCTCGGCGGGATCAGCACGAACCGCGCGCGCGGCATGGTGGAGGCGAGCGCCGCCGGGTTGCCGAGGCCGGGCGGGTTGATGAAATCATCGGCCGAGTTGATCCACAGCACCGGCGCGGTAATTTCATGCAAGCGCGCCGCAGGATTGTAATCGCGCGAGGCATCGAACTGATAGATCGTGTCGTTGGGATCGACCGGATTTGCGGCGGCACGGCGCTGCCGCACGGTGTAAAACTGCTCCGCCCCTGCGCGAGTCGGAAGTTCTGCGTCCATGCGATAGGGATTGCTCCCTGCAAGTAGCAGGACATTGGCCGCGATCGCCTGTCCAACCTTGAGATCGGCCGGATCGGCATAATTGCCGTCATCATAGGCCGGATCGTTCCTGAACCCGTCGATCACCATCTGCCGCATCACGCGGTTGCGCCCGGCAATCTCGACCGCGTTACAGGCGAGCGGGACGTATTTGCCGACGAAATCGGGATACATCGGCCCCCACACGAATGAATGCATACATCCCATCGAAGTGCCGATGACCATGTCGAGGCGGGTGATCCCGAACCCTTCGGTCAGCATCCGATGCTGCGCGCGGACCATGTCATCATAATCATAGCGAGGAAATGCGGCGCGCAGCCCGTCGCTCGGCTTGCTGCTTTTGCCGTGGCCCAGATTGCTGGGCGAAATAATGTAGGTGCGCGTGATGTCGAGCGGTTGACCCGGCCCGAACATGGCGTCGCCAAAATGGGGTTGCAGCAGCGATGCCGCGTTTCCGCCGGTGCCGTGCAGCAGCATTACCGCATTTTCGATCTCTCCTGCGGCATTGCGGCGCGGCTCTCCCAAGGTGAGCGCGTGCATGGAGATCGCAGGCAGCGTCTCGCCAGTTGCGAAGGCGAAATCCTTGAGCACGATCTCGTGTTCCTGCGCCTTCGCCAGCCAGTCTTCGGCCTTGGCCGCAGTCAGCGGCAGACCCAGCGCCAGCGCAAGCAGCAGTGCCGCCGCGTAACGTATGTTCTGCATCATCCCGCTCTCCCTGTTGGTCATTGCCCATACCCCGGCTCGCCCGCCACGCGCACCGCTTCGCGTGCGGCGGCGATCAGTGCGCCTGCCTTGGCGCGGCATTCGGCGAGTTCGTAATCGGGATCGCTATCGGCGACGATCCCCGCACCCGCCTGCACGTGCATCACCCCGTCCTTCACCACCGCAGTGCGCAACACGATGCACGAATCAAGGCTGCCATCGGGCGCGAAATATCCGACGCCCCCGGCATAAGCCCCGCGCGTTTCGGGTTCGAGCTCGGCAATAATCTCGCAAGCGCGGATTTTGGGCGCGCCCGACACGGTGCCCGCCGGAAAGCCCGCAAACAACGCGTCGAGCGCGTCTTTATCGGACGCAAGCCGCCCCACCACATTGCTGACGATGTGCATCACGTGGCTGTAGCGTTCGACGGTGAAGCTGTCGGTCACTGTCACGCTGCCCGCCGCCGCGACCCGGCCCACATCATTGCGCCCCAGATCGAGCAGCATCAGGTGTTCGGCGCGCTCCTTGGGGTCGGCCAGCAGGCTGGCCTCGTTGGCGATATCCTCATCGCGCGATTGTCCACGCGGGCGCGTGCCGGCAATCGGGCGGATGGTGAGTTCATTGTCCCGCACCCGCACGAGGATTTCCGGGCTGGAACCCACCAGCGCAAAGCCCGGCAGGTCGAGGAAATACAGAAACGGCGATGGGTTTACCCGCCGCAGCGCGCGATACAGCGCCAGCGGCGGCAGCGGGAAGGGGCAGGTGAACCGCTGCGCCAGCACCACCTGAAAAATGTCGCCCGCCAGAATGTAATCCTTCGCCCGCAGCGCCATCGCCTTGTAATCCTCGGCTGCGATTACCGGGGCCAGATCGGGCAGGGCATCGGGCAGCGCGGCGGTGCCAGCAGCAGGGGCAGGCTGGGCGAGTTCGCTCAAGGTCGCGTCAATCCGCTCGCCCGCGCGCGCCACCGCAGCGGCAGGATCGCTCGCCTGCCAGATCGGGGCAATCGCGAACAGCGCGTTGGTGAGGCCATCGAACACCAGAATGACCGTGGGCCGCACAAACAGCATATCGGGCAGTTCCAGCGGGCTGTCGGCGGCGCGCGGCAGGGTTTCGACCAATCCGATGGTTTCATAGCCGAGATAGCCGACCAGACAGGCGAGCGCAGGCGGCAACCCTTCGGGCATTGGATCAATCCGGCAGGCATCCGCCAGCGCGCGCAGTTCGGCCAACGCATCGCCATTACACGGGCTGAAGGCATCGCGGTCTGTGCGCCAATCGCGGTTGATTTCAGCCGCCGCGCCCTTGGCCCGGAACACCAGATCGGGATCAAGCCCGAGCAGGCTGTAACGTCCGCGCACTTCGCCGCCTTCGACCGATTCAAGCAGGAAATCGCCGCGCCCCGGCACGATCAGCCGCCGCGCTGCGCCCACCGGCGTGTCGCTATCGGCAATGATCCGCCGCCACACCAGCGCCGCACGCCCATCTGCCAGCGCGGCGATGGCGGTTTCAGCGTTTTCGGGCAGGCCAGCGGCAGATGGGGTCACGAAACGATCACGCCTGCGCTTACTGTTCGCCAGAGAGCTGCTTGCGCAACGCTTCGATCGCGGGGTCGTTGCGGGTGACGCCCAGTTCGGCGCGCATCGCCGCGGTTGCCTGACGCCGGTATTCGTCGACCAGCGCCGGTGCCAGCTGCTGGCGGGTCTGACCCACCAGTCCGGGCTCGCTTTCAACCGGATCGGTGCTGATCGCGTCAAGGCTGACGACATACCAACCAAGGTCACGCGGCGCTTCAAGCACCTTGACCGAGCCTTCGGCCATGCTGAACAGCAATACCAGCGGCGCGGGCAGGTTGCCGCGGGTCTGGGCAAGCAATTGGCGGCGCTCCAGATCAATCACTTCGCGTTCAAAGCCCGATTTGTTTTCGGCAGCAAGCGCAGCGGCAAGCGCAGTGTCGCCGCGCACCTTGGCGGTGATGCGATCTGCCGCAGCCTTGGCCAGTTTGGCTCCCTGCGCGCGCTTCCATGCAGCAATCGCTGCTTCGCGAACCTGCGCGAGCGGCGGCGCGGCGGCTTCTTCGATGCGCGCGACTTCAAACATCACGAATTGCTGACCGGGGACGATTTCGGCCAGCTGCGGTTCGCTTTCTTCCATCTGGAACGCGGTACTGAGCACCGGCAACAGTTGTGGCACGATCTGCACGTCCGGCTGACCAAAAGCCTGTCCATTGGCGAGCAATGCGGGCGAGGTTTCGACCTTGAGACCGTATGCCGCAGCAACTTCGGCGAGGGCGGTGCCGCCATCGATCTCGGCTTCGATCTCGGCGGTCAGATCAGCCACGGCGGCGCTGCGCTTTTCGGCGGTGAGCTGCTCGGTGATCTCTGGCGTGGCCTGTTCCAGACTGCGCGCCGCGCTGCGCTCAATCTGGTCGACGCGGGCGACATACCAACCCAGCGTGCCCTGCACCGGTTCCACGATCCCGCCCTGCGCGGCTTTGAACGCAGCATCGGCAAAGGCGAAACTGGTGGCGCTCGCCATCGCCTCACGGTCGCGTATTTCGGCGGTTGAGGCGGTGAACCCGGCTTCGCGCGCTGCGGCTTCCAGCCCCACCCCGCCGCGAATCCGCGCCGCCAGCGCCTTCGCCGCGTCCTCGGTCGGCACCACGAAACTGGTCACAGCGCGCCGTTCGCTGGCCTGGTATTTGGCCGCGTCGCGTTTGTAACGCGCGGCGATTTCCGCTGCCGACGGCGTGGCCGAAACTTCAAGCGTGTCGGCACCGAACACCGCAAAGCGCAGTGTGCGCCGTTCAGGGCGGATGAACTGGGTGCGGTTGTCCTGATACCATGCGGACAGCTGCGCATCGCCGGGGTTGCCAGCGGGGGCAAAGGCGGCGCTGGGGATCAGCGCAATTTCACCCTTGCGCCGTTCGAGCACCAGCGCGGCATATTGGCGGGCAATCTTTTCCGGCAGCTGCGGCGCGGCCAGTGCAGGCTTGAGCATTTGCTGCTCGATCAGGGTAACGGACAGATCACGGCGGAAGGTCGCGTCATTCATCCCGGCCTGACGCAGCGCGGCCTGATAGGCAGCAGGATCAAATTCTCCAGTCAGCCCGCGAAATGCCCCGATCTGGAGAATTTCGCTGTTCATCAGGTTTTCACCCGCGCGCAGCCCGTATTTCTCGCCATAGGTGCCCACGGTGGTGCGGTCGATAAGCTGGCGGAGCACTTCATCAAACCCGCCCTCGGCAACGAATTCGGGCATCGTCAGCGTGGCGTTTTGCTGGCGGACCTGATTCAATGCTGTGTTCGCAGCGATGGCAACATCGGACATCGGAATCGCCTCACCGCCGACCACCGCAACGCGGTCGCCGCCTGTAATGCCGCCAAAAGTCGATCCGGTGATATCCGCCGCAGCGAATGCCAGCGCCATCAGGCCAAGGAACCCAAGAAAAACCGGCAGGCCGATTTTCGACTGGAAGAAACGGCGGAAGAACGAAATCATGGCGTGACAATCCCACCCGAGGCTGGCTGATGGCACGGCCTTACAGCCGCAGCGCTGCACCGCAAGGCTTACGGCACCGGCGCGCCTTATCGTCCCTGCGGCTGCGCGGCAACAGGTGTCAGCGCGTTTTGACTAGCACGGCTTCCTCGGCTAGCGGACGCGGCGTCGGGGCACTAAAGCGGCCATAGAATCGCAGACACCGGCTATTAACTCTCTCATTTTGCAAGGTGCAGGACAAACCGATGACCCGCCGACCCTATATTGTCGGAAACTGGAAGATGCATGGCACCCGTGCGATGCTGTCCGAAGCGCGGGCGATTGACCGTGCTGCCCAGCGCCACATGAAGGTCGAGGTGGCGCTGGCACCGCCTTACACGCTGATTCACCCGATTCACCGTGAGGCTGAACAGATCGCCGTGGGCGCGCAGGATTGCCACCACGCTGATGGCGGCGCCTTTACCGGGGACATTTCCGCCGCGATGGTCGCCGATGCCGGAGCCAAGTTCGTGATCCTTGGCCATAGCGAACGCCGCCAAGGGCATGGCGAAACCGATGCGCGGGTGCGCGCCAAGGCCGAAGCCGCGCTGGCCGCTGGCCTGCGGATCATCATGTGCTGCGGCGAAAGCGCCAAGGCGCGCGAATCGGGTGAGGCTGTGGCCGTCGTCAAAAAGCAGCTCAAAGCATCGCTTCCGCCGACTGAATCGATGCTAGCCGATGTCGCTGATCGACTGACCGTGGCCTATGAACCGATCTGGGCAATCGGCACCGGTACGGCGGCAACGGTTGAGGATATTGGTGAAATGCACGCTGCAATCCGCGCGCTGCTGGTTGATCTGTTCGGTGACGACCACGGGCCAGAGGTGCGGATCATCTATGGCGGGTCAGTGAAACCCGAAAACGCTGCTGAAATCTTCGCCGTCCCCGAAGTGGGCGGTGCATTGATCGGCGGGGCAAGCCTGACCGCCGATAGTTTCATGGGCATCGCGCTCGCCGCGGGTGAGCCGTTCGAAAACTAATCATCCAGCCTGTGGCCGGCGCGCTTTCTCGCGGACTTGTCGCGGGGGCGCACTCGGCCTACATGGCGGGCACCAGACGCAACCGGGCGCGCGCCGCCCTTCGCACGAGTTTTTTCTATGTCCTTGTTCATCTTCCTCACCGTGGTTCAGGCGATTGTCGCCGCAGCGCTGGTCGGTTCTGTCCTGATGCAGCGCTCCGAAGGGGGCGGGCTGGGCATCGGCGGCAACCCATCGGGCGGGATTGGTGCGCGCGGATCGGCGGATTTCCTAACCCGTGCGACGAAATGGCTGGCCATTGTGTTTGTGGTGCTGTCGATCGTGCTCGCAGGTTTGGCTGTTCGCGAAAGCAGCGCAGTCAGCGTCACCTCCACGCTCGAGCGCGGCGCGGCGGCCCCGGCAGCGCCCGATCTGCTGGCCGATCCGGTTGCGCCAACCCAACCGGCTCTGGCAGAGCCGGTTCCGGCTGCTCCCGCCAGCGAAGATCCGCTCGCCGAATAGTGATTTTACTGGCGCGCGCGCGCGTCCGTTCAGCCCCTGATCCGACAGCACTGTGGATGGCGCAGCATTTGCTGGCGCAATTCGCTTGCCCCGAATCCCTCTCGCAGCTTAAGGCCCAACTCCCATGGCGCGGTTCATTTTTATCACCGGCGGCGTGGTCTCCTCGCTTGGCAAAGGTCTGATGGCGGCAAGCCTCGCGGCGCTGTTACAGGCGCGCGGCTATAAAGTCCGCATCCGCAAGTTCGATCCCTATCTCAACGTCGATCCGGGCACGATGAGCCCGTATCAGCACGGTGAGGTCTATGTCACCGATGACGGGGCCGAAACCGATCTCGATCTCGGGCATTACGAACGCTTTACCGGCGTTTCCGCGCGGCAGAGCGACAATATCACGTCGGGCCGGGTTTACCGCGACATCATCGCCCGCGAACGGCGCGGCGATTATCTGGGCGCAACGGTTCAGGTAATCCCGCACGTCACCGATGCGATCAAAGAATTCGCTTTGGCCGAACAGGATGGCCTCGATTTCATCCTATGTGAAATCGGCGGGACGGTGGGCGATATCGAATCGCTGCCCTTCATGGAGGCGATCCGGCAATTGCGGAACGAGCTGGAACCGCTGCAAACGCTCAGCGTCCACGTCACGCTGGTGCCCTATATCAAGGCGGCGGGAGAGCTGAAGACCAAGCCGACCCAGCATTCGGTGCGCGAACTTGCCAGCCTGGGGATCAAGCCTGATCTGCTGCTGTGCCGCGCCGAACACCCGATCCCCGAAACCGAACGCCGCAAGATCGCGCAGTTCTGCAACGTGCGCACCGAAGCGGTGATCCCCGCGTTGGACGCCCCATCAATCTATGCGGTTCCGCAACAATATCACGCCGAAGGGCTCGACCGCGAGGTGCTGCGCGCCTTCGGCATTACCGACGCGCCCGAACCAGATCTGGCGGCGTGGGACGATGTCAACGACCGCTATTTCAACCCAGAAGGCGAAGTTACCATCGCGGTGGTGGGCAAATATGTCGGGCTGCCGGACGCCTATAAAAGCCTCAACGAAGCATTGATCCACGGCGGGCTTGCCAACCGGGTGAAGGTCAACATCAAGTGGATCGACGCCGAAATCTTCGAAGGCGATGACGAATCGCAGATCATCGCCGCGCTCGATCCGATGCACGGCATTCTGGTGCCGGGCGGGTTTGGAACGCGCGGCAGCGAAGGCAAGATTTCAGCGGTTCGCTTCGCGCGTGAACGCGGGGTGCCATTCTTCGGTATCTGTCTGGGAATGCAGATGGCCTGCGTCGAAGGCGCGCGCGCGGCCGGCATCGCCGGGGCGTCCTCAACCGAATTCGGCGCGACTGATGCACCCGTGGTCGGTATCATCACCGAATGGATGAGCCAGGAAGGCATTCAGCAACGCGAAGAAGGCGGCGATCTGGGCGGCACCATGCGGCTCGGCGCCTATCCGGCCAAGCTGAGCGCCAATAGCCATGTTTCGCGGATCTATGGCGGGGCGGAGCTGATTTCAGAGCGTCACCGTCACCGCTACGAAGTCAACAGCGCCTATATCGAACCGCTCGAACGGCAGGGCTTGATCTTTGCCGGGATGTCGCCCGACGGGTTGCTGCCCGAAATCGTCGAGCGGCCCGACCATCCGTGGTTTGTCGGTGT
>JAHJSJ010000293.1 GCA_018830415.1 Alphaproteobacteria bacterium
GTCGGCGCGGTGCCGGGCGTGTTCGATTTTGCCGCCTCGCTGGTGTCGCCCAACATCATCGCCGCCGCTGCCGAAACCGCGATGCTGCCGCTGACGCTGTTCTTCGTGATGTTTGCCGTCGCGATCACCCGCCTGCCCGCCGATCAGGGCGACCGGCTGCTGGGGTTCTTCCACGCGCTCGGCAATGTCATGCTGCTGATTATCGGCTGGGTGCTGGCGATTGCTCCCATCGGGGTGTTCGCGCTGGCGTTTGGGGTCGGCGTTAAGAGCGGCAGTGGGGCGTTTGCGACGCTGGGGCATTATGTGCTGACGGTGACGTTGATGGGCACGTTCGTTCTGGCGCTTGCCTATGCGATTGCGGCAGGGCTGGGGCGCACCGGCGCGCGTTTTGCCAGCGCGGTGCTGCCCGCGCAGGCGGTTGCGCTATCGACGCAAAGCTCGCTCGCCAGCCTGCCCGCGATGCTCGACAGCGCCGGGCGGCTGGGGCTGCGGGCTTCGACGGCAGAATTCGTGTTGCCGCTGGCGGTGGTGATCTTCCGCGCGACCAGTGCGGCGATGAACCTGGCGGTGGTCTATTACATCGCCGCGCTTGCGGGGATCGAAGTGCCGTGGGCGATTGCGATTGCCGGGGTGCTGATCGCCAGCGTGATCAGCCTTTCCGCGGTCAGCCTGCCCGGTTCGATCAGCTTTGTCGTGTCAATCGGGCCGATTGCGCTGGCGATGGGCGTTCCGGTGGAACCGCTGGCATTGCTGGTGGCGGTCGAGATGCTGCCTGACTTGATGCGCACGCTGGGCAATGTCACCATGAACGTGGCAGTGACCAGCGCGGTTGACCGCAGCGTGCGCACGCCTGAAACGCCTGCGACTTGAAGCTGGAACACTTCGACCACATCTGCGTTAATGCAACCATCCGATTCACCCACCCTGCCGCTGGAGGACACCATGGCTTTCGCACTTTCCCCGCTTCCCTATCCCGATACCGCGCTGGCACCGGCGATTTCGGCTGAGACGTTGTCGTTTCACCACGGCAAGCATCATCAGGCCTATGTCGACAAGATGAACGCCGCGATTGATGGCACGCCGCACGCCGATGCCTCGCTCGAAGCGATCATCGCCGCTTCGCGCGGGAGCAATCAGGGC
Organism: Alphaproteobacteria bacterium; assembly: GCA_018830415.1. Taxonomy (GTDB): domain Bacteria; phylum Pseudomonadota; class Alphaproteobacteria; order Sphingomonadales; family Sphingomonadaceae; genus Erythrobacter. The sequence continues at coordinate 1,141 of JAHJSJ010000293.1, forward strand.
CTGTTCAACAATGCAGCGCAGTCTTGGAACCACGCGTTCTACTGGCATTCGATGGCCCCTGCGACCACCGCACCTTCGGCTGACCTCGCCGCCAAAATCGATGCGGCGTTCGGATCGGTCGATGCGTTGAAACAGCAATTGAAGGATCGCGGGCTTGGCCACTTTGCCAGCGGCTGGGTGTGGCTGGCGGAAAAGGACGGCAAGCTCAGCATCGAGGAAACCCACGATGCCGACACGCTGGCCGATAGCGGCTTTAACCCGCTGCTGGTGCTCGACGTGTGGGAACACGCCTATTACCTCGATCACCAGAACAAGCGGCCGGCCTATCTCGATGCGGTGGTAGAAACCAAGCTCAACTGGGCATTCGCAAGCGAAAACCTCGCGCGCGGCAAGGTGTGGACTTACGCCTGATATTGATCGCAAGTCGATTGGAAGGCCCGCCTGCAGCGATGCGGCGGGCCTTTTGTTTGGCACCTGTCAGGCAAGCGCGCGCGCATAGACCGCATATTCGCGGTTGATCTTGCTCTGGATCGTATCGGCGATGGCGATCATTCCCTGATTGTCATCAAGGATCCAGCCGATCTCGCCGCGGGTCGATTGAAACGTGGTGTTTGCCTCGGCGCGGATCGCCTCGATCATCATGAAGGCGAGCTGGCTGGCAAGGCGGCTGTTGTGCAGTTCCTTGAGCACGCCCATCAACGGCACCCGCATACCCGCGCCCTTGGGGTGCCTCAGCCAGCGCAGCAGATGGATCCAGCCAAACGGGAACAGCTTCCCGCCGATTTTCGTCAGCGCATCATTCACATCGGGAAAGGTCAGCATGAACGCCACCGGGCGACCATCGAGTTCGGCAATCATGTTCAGTTCTTCGTGGATGATCGGGCGCAGTTTTTTGCCTGCGTAAGCGACTTCTGCCGGGGTGAAGGGGACAAACCCCCAATTGTGCGACCACGCATCATTGAGGATCATCAGCACGGTGGCGACTTCCTCGTCCCAGCGGCTTTTGTCGACCCGGCGGATATTGATGCGCGCGTTCTTGTGCCCTGATTGCACGATCCGCCGGATCAAGGGGGGGGAATCGCGGGTGATATCGAGATCATAGGTGTAAAGCGTCTTTTCGCGGGCATAACCCGCCGCCTCGATCCAGCCCGCATAATGCGCCGGGTGGTGCCCCATCATGAGCATCGGCGGGTGATCCTGCCCGCTGATCAACAGGCCCGGTTCTTCCCAGACCGACAGCGAGATCGGGCCGAGCACGCGGTGCATTCCTTCACCCACCAGCCATGCCTCTGCCGCGGCCAGCAGCGCGCGCGCCGCGTCTTCGTCCTCGGCATCGAAATAGCCGAAAAACCCGGTGCCGGGGCCAAACCCCTGTTCGGCAGGCATGGCGAGCGCGAGTTCATCAATATGCGCCGAAATCCGCCCGACCGGCTGGTCGCCGCGCCGCGCAATGAACAATTGCACGCGCGCATGGCCGAAGAACGGGTTCTTGTCAGGATCGATCAGTTCAAGCTGTTCAGAACGGATTTGCGGCACGAAATGTTCCAGCCGCGCGGAAAAGGCCCGGCCCAGATCGACAAAATCGGCGCGCCCGCGCTTGCCGGAGACCGGCTCGATGCTTATTTCTGCCCTGCGCTTTGCTGCATCCGTCACACCGCAGTTCCCATGGTTGTTTTTGATCAATGCGTCTGTGTCGCGCCTGCGTGATTGACGCAAGCCTATCGATCACTCTTACCGATAACCCTCGTTTGGCTTACCCCCGGAATTGGAGTAGGGCGAACGTCAGATTTTTGCAGAAAATGACCCGTAAATGACTGTGCACCAGACGATTGATCCCGCCCGCCCCGATGCGCTTTCGCCCCCGCGTGCGACCCGCAGCCAATTCATGGCTGAGGATGACAAGGCGATGCTGCGCGCCGCGCGCGACCTGACCAAGGGGTTGGGGCAAGCGCGCCCGGCGATTTACTGGGCTGATATGCTGGTTTCGGCAGGCATTGGTTATGTCGGGATTGCGGTAGCGATCATGAGCGGTAGCCTTGGCATCAAGCTTGCCGCCGGGCTGATCGCCGCGCTGGCGATGTATCGCGCGCTGATGTTCATTCACGAACTCACCCATATCCACCGCGATGCGCTGCCCGGTTTCCGCACAAGCTGGAACCTGCTGGTCGGCATCCCGCTGCTCACCCCCAGCTTCATGTATGAAGGCGTGCACACCATCCACCACAAGCGCACCCAGTATGGCACCATCGAAGACCCCGAATACCTGCCGCTGGCGTTGATGAAACCGTGGAGCCTGCCGCTGTTCGTGCTGATTGCCCTGCTGGCGCCGGCCGCGCTGCTGGTGCGCGCGGCGGTGCTGGTGCCGCTGGGGGCGCTGATCCCGGCGATCCGCAAGTTCACCTGGGAGCGGTTTTCGTCGCTGTCGATCAACCCCGATTTCCGCCGTCGTCCGCCCGAAGGCGATTTTGCCGGCCGGGTGCGCTGGCAGGAGATCGGGGTGTTTGTGTGGTCATGGGCGCTGATCGGGAGCATTTTTGCTTTCGGCTGGCAGCCGCTGGCGATAGCGTTCGGCGTCCTCTCGCTCACTGCGGTGCTCAACCAGTTGCGCACACTGGTCGCGCATCTGTGGGAAAACGAAGGCGAACCGATGACCGTGACCGCGCAGTTCCTGGATTCGGTCAATGTGCCGCCGCCGGGGATCGCGGCCGAGCTTTGGGCGCCGGTGGGCCTGCGCTATCACGCGTTGCACCACCTGATGCCTTCGATGCCCTATCACGACCTGCCCGAGGCCCACCGACGGCTCGCGCGCGAGCTTGGCAGCGGATCGACTTACGAAGGGGCGAACCATCCCGGCATGCTGGTGCTGGTGGCGCGGATTGCGAAGAGCACGATGGGCAAGCGCGCGGCCTGAGAAAGCCAGCCCGCGCTTATTCTTCCGTCCGGATCAGCACCGTTTCGCCCAGCAGCAGGAACAGGAAAAACGGTGCCCATGCGGCCAGCAGCGGCGGGTATCCGCCAAAGCTGCCCATCGCCAGCGCTGCATTATCGACCACGAAATAGGCAAAGCCCAAAGCCATGCCGATGACCGCGCGCACAAACAGCTGGCCTGACCGGGCGAGGCCGAATGCGGCGATCGACCCCAGCAGCGGCATCAACAGCGCCGACAGCGGCCCCGAAAGGCGGTGCCACCACTTGGCCCGCATTTCATCGGTATTGCGCCCCGCAGCATCGAATGCATCAATCGTGGCGGAAAGTTCCCAGAAGCTTTGCGCATCGGGATCGACCGATTGCAGCATGATCCGGTCTGGAGTGAGGCCTTCGCCCACCACCATTGGCGGCAGTGTTTCGCTTGTCGCGCCGGCGACATCGAACCGTTGGGGTTGTTCCAGCCGCCAACCGGGCGCGGCATAGGTTGCCCGGGGGCTGCGCACCTGCTGCCGGATAATCCCGCTCGGCGTGCGTTCGTACCAGGTGACGTTCGACAGCACGATATCATCACCCGTGCCCACCAGCGTTGCGGCAGACAGGATGTTGGGGCCATCGGTAAGATAGACGTTCGATCGCACGCTTGTGCCCCCCGCCTCGGTGGCCGGGATCGGGCCATATTGCACCGACTCCCACGCCTTGAGGCTGGCATTGGCGCGGGTGACGACGCGTTCGTTAAAGCCGAAGCTGAGCAGCGATACCACCGCCGCCGTCAACAATAGCGGGAACAACACCTGATGCGCGGAAAGCCCCGCCGCCTTCATCGCCACCACTTCGCTGTTCTGATTGAGAGTGACGAGCGTGATCAGCGTCGCCAGCAGCACCGAATAGGGCAAAAACCGCGACACGAGCTGCGGCAGGCGCAATCCGGCATAGCGCATGATTTCGGCCTGCCCATTGCCCGCAGCTTCGAGGATCTTGCCGGTCGCCGACAGCAGATCAAGCGCCAGCAGCACCAGCACCAGCATCACCAGCACGGCGACAATGCGCACCACGAACATTTTCGCAAGATACAGCGTCAGCGTGCGCGAAGGGAAGAAATCGAGCTGCATATGTCCCTATTCTGCCGGGGCCGCTGCCGTTCCGGGCGCGGGACGATAGGCGCGCTGGGTGCGGCGCCCGAACAGCTTGCCCACCCGCTTCGACAGTTTGGCGAATGCCGTTTCCAGCGTGCCAATCGCCTGTCCACCGGGCACATAGGCAACACGGTAATACATCCAGATGATCAGCGCGGCGAACAGCGCGAAGGGCACCCACAGCGCCAGCACCGGATCGAGCCGGCCCAGCGCTGCGGCATCTTCGCCGTATTGATTGACCTTGTGATAGGCGACCACCATCACGATCGAAACGAACACACCGAGCGCGCTGGTCGA